>JAJRUK010000407.1 GCA_024277835.1 Planctomycetota bacterium
CTTGCGCTCCTTCCCTCGAGGCCGAATCGGTCCCAATCGACAAGCCGCGGTTTATCTCGTTTGTCGTTCCGACAGTTACACCCGCGGGCGGATCGGCGATTCGCGTTCAACTTGTTTCCCTCTATAATCCTAGCGACCCCCAGCCTTTGAATCAGCCGGACTATTCCGCTCGCGAGGGCGAGTTTCGATACCTCAACGCGTTGGTTGATGCGGGCGGAGACCCAGTCTACGAATGTCCCGACTCCAATGCTTTCGGGACGAGCTACCCGTGCGCGACGGTGGGATGTCAGCCGGAATACCGCGACTGGGCTGGAATCTTTGGGGGACAGACTGTCTACATGACAGGCAACGCGATTATTCCTGACTCGCAGTTCGCACTTACGCACTTGCCGCCTGTGTGTGAAGGGATTGAGGAGACGTGTAACACTGGGGTCGCTGATCTCGTGCTGAACACGGCGCGTTGGGGTGATACGAACGCGGAAGACGGTTCCCGTGTCAATGTCACGGACATCGTCAACACGGTCGATACGATGAAGCAGGTTTTTGGCGCGCCAGCCGAGTTTCGCACCTATAGTCACGACCCAGATCCACTTCCTCACATTAGTTCTGTGAATATCACCGACGTCGTGAATACGGTGGATGCACAGAAGCTCTTGTCGTATCAGTTACTGGTGTATCCTTGCCCGTAATGCGAAGGGCCGGGCGGGTCTTGACTGGACGCTTCGGAATTATTTGTTGTATTTGACTCTTCGAGGTGTTACGCTCGTTGGAATTCTTTAGCCAATGCTCCGCACCGTAAAAACCGCACCGGCCGGTCGTGCAAGCGAGGTGCGCTCACACGACCGGCCGGCTGTCTTTCCCCCCCGGAAAGCATACGGTTTTTCCGTCGCATCTATTCGAGTCTGACCGCTCCACCTGAGAACGACAGACATGTCAGTCGCCGTGGTGCGTCTTAACAGGGACGTGCGATAACACATCCCACGCCACGACTAAAACCACGACCAATGCAGATCGACACGTGGCCGATAACATCGCCGATCGACGAGTCATCCACGGGCCTCGTCCGACCGACCCCGACCGACCCCGACTTATCCCAACCGGCCCCGACCGATGCCGGTTGATCCAATGCCAGGGCCAAGCCGCCGTAAGCCAAGCCCAACCTCCCCGAACAAACCAACTCTAAGATACGCCGCCAGACCCGTGCAACCCTCGCCCGGTTATCGTTCGCGAAGTCACGCTGCAGGCCACCAAACGGCGATGCACGGGGAACTGTCCTCACTTAACAGCCGTACTTAACCATACTTGGACTATCCGATCGGACCGGGAAAAAGCCGACAATCTAGATGGGCCTGCTCGACCGTCGAAACGCCGAAAACTAGCGAAAAACACAGACCGAGATAAGCTTATGCTCATGGCAACGCACCCATTACAGGACAATGACCGCACCGAGACCCAGGACTGGATCGACTCGCTCAAAGCCGTCGTCGAAACCAGCGGACGACCCAGAGCCAGATACCTGCTCGAACAGGTCACGGACTGGGGCAAGCGAAACGACGTCGTCGCACCCTTTACCGCAACGACCCCCTACATCAACACGATCCCGCTCGCAGAGCAGCCAGCCTACCCCGGCGATCGTGCCCTCGAACGCCGTATCAAGAGCCTGATCCGCTGGAACGCGATGGCGATGGTCGTTCGGGCAAACAGACGCTCTCCCGGCATCGGTGGGCACATTTCGACGTTCGCCTCGTCGGCGGGGATGCTTGAGGTAGGTTTCGAGCACTTTTTCCATGGCCACACAGAAGACCGCGTCGGCGATCAGATTTTCTTTCAGGGGCATGGCGCTCCGGGGATTTATTCTCGGTCGTACCTGCTTCACCGACTGTCGAGCAAGCACCTTCACAACTATCGCCGCGAGCTTCAGCCCGGTGGCGGGCTGTCGTCGTATCCCCATCCGTGGTCCATGCCTGACTTCTGGGAGTTCCCGACGGTGTCGATGGGCCTCGCGTCGATCACGGCGATTTACCAAGCGAGGTTCAACCGATACCTGCACGACCGGGGCCTCAAAGACACGTCCGATTCCAACGTCTGGGCATTTCTGGGCGATGGCGAAACGGACGAGCCGGAATCGCTCGGGGCGATCACACTCGCCGCTCGCGAGGGCCTCGACAATCTCAACTTTGTCGTCAACTGCAACCTACAACGACTGGATGGCCCGGTGCGCGGCAATGGCAACATCATTCAGGAACTTGAAGGGGCGTTTCGCGGGGCTGGCTGGAACGTAATTAAGGTTATCTGGGGCGGCGACTGGGATCCACTACTGGCCGCTGATACCGATGGATTGCTCGTCGATCGAATGGATGAGACGATCGACGGCGAGTGGCAAAAATATACCGTGGAACCGGGCAGCTACGCTCGCGAGAAATTCTTTGGCACGGACCCGAAGTTGCAGGCAATGGTCGAGCATCTCAGCGATCATCAGGTAGAGCATCTCCGACTCGGTGGGCACGATCCGGACAAGGTCTACGCCGCCTTCAAAGCAGCCGTCGCACACAAGGGTCAGCCAACGGTTGTCCTCGCCCGAACAATCAAGGGGTACGGACTCGGCGAGGCGGGCGAAGGGCGCAACGTCACGCATCAGCAGAAAAAACTCGACGAGGAAGAGCTTCGCCACTTCCGCGACCGGTTCGACATCCCCATCCCCGACGACAAGCTCTACGAAGCGCCGTTTTACCGGCTACCGAAGGAGAGCGACGAATATCAGTACATGATGGATCGGCGGATGGCGCTGGGCGGGTTTGTTCCGCGTCGGCGAGTGCGAGCGGCTGCCCTTCCCAAACCAGATGCGAGTGCCTACGACGAATTCCTCAAGGGCACGGGCGATCGCGACGCCGCGACGACGATGGCTATCGTGCGATTGCTCGCGCGACTCATGGACGACAAGAAGATCGGAAAACTGATCGTACCGATCGTTCCGGACGAAGCGCGCACCTTTGGCATGGACGCGCTGTTCCGCAAATACGGCATCTACGCCCACGCCGGTCAAAAATATGAACCGGTCGACTCGAACATGTTCCTCTACTATCGTGAGAGTCAGGACGGGCAGATTCTCGAGGAAGGCATTACCGAAGCGGGTGCGATGGCATCGTACACCGCCGCCGGGACTGCCAACGTTACGCACAGCATTAATACGATCCCGTTTTATCTGTTCTATTCGATGTTTGGGTTTCAGCGCATCGGCGACTCGATCTGGGCAGCCGCCGACGCTCGCGCTCGCGGTTTCTTGATCGGTTGCACCGCAGGTCGAACGACGCTCGCGGGCGAGGGGTTGCAACATCAGGACGGCCACAGTCACTTGCTCGCCAGTACGCTACCGAACGTCATGGCTTACGACCCGGCGTTCTCCTATGAAATCGCCGTGATCGTTCGCGACGGGATCAAGCGGATGTATCACGACCGCGAACCGGTCTTCTACTACATCACCGTGCAAAACGAAGTGTATCAGCATCCGCCGATGCCCGAGGGCGTCGAAGACGGCATCCTCAAAGGACTCTACAAGTTCAAGGCTGCCGAAAAGCCGGGCAAGAAGCCGCGTATTCACCTGTTCGGTAGCGCGTCGATTCTGCGCGAGGCGCTCGCCGCTCAGGAAATTCTCGAAGACGACTACGGTGTGGCTGCGGATGTGTGGAGTGCGACGAGCTATACGCTTCTTCGCCGCGACGCGCTCGACTGCGAGCGATGGAACATGCTCAACCCGACGAAAAAGCAGCGCGTCCCCTATGTACAAGAAGTGCTCACGGACGAGCCTTGGCCCATCGTTGCGACAGGCGACTACATGAAGGCGGTCCCCGAGCAGATCGCGCGATGGACGCCCGCAGGTTTTCATCCGCTGGGCACCGACGGGTTTGGTCGTAGCGAAGCGCGGGCGGAGCTGCGCGACTACTTCGAGATCGATCGCAAGTTCGTCGTGCTCGCCGCACTGCAAGAGCTGGTCAAGACGGGTGAGTTTGACGCCAAAAAGCTCCCCGC
>JAJRUK010000408.1 GCA_024277835.1 Planctomycetota bacterium
CCGCAACCAACTCCTTCGCTGCACCAACCCGCGTTACCGTCAAAGGTGTTCTCATGAGACAAGCCTCCATGCTTGAACAACACCTCTATCGGCATATCTATACTAGACTCTGTATGACTACCAATTTCCGACGAAGCCTACCGCGACAAGTCTATTTCACCCCGCTTTCGTTGAAACATCGCGACCACCCAAACCCGGCAGCCACTGGAGCGTCATTTGATCATCCAGCCCCGCGACGCTTCGCTTCAAGCTTCGCATCCATCCGCCGTCAGCACAAAAACTCGCCGGTACGATTAGAATGTTCTCGCGACCTTCTCTCTTGAGCGTTTCGAGAACGCTGCGTAGACCGCGCTCGCCGGTCGTCGTTGCGATGCGCATGCGAAGAAACCGACTTCGCTTCGTGAGCGGGTCGTCGTCCATGAGAGCATCCCACGCCTTGACGGTTTGCGACGTCGCGTCGTCGGGCAAAACGACAACCGTCGTACCACCAAAGGGCCCGGGGCATTTTGGCAAAGCACCCTTGACAGCAAACGCCTCCGCACGAATCTCGGTCGGCAAACGCGTCGCGCCGTCGACGCCGGGGGCCTTGTTTAGGACTGCAACGGGAGAACCATCGCTCGCAGTCTTCCGCAACGCCAGAAGCCTGGCCCAATGATGCGCACGCGGCGAATCGTTTTCCACCAAAATGTATCGATGATCCTTGGACTCAATCGTCGGAAGCGCGTCGAGACCCATCGCTACTCGAAGAACATTCTCGGCGTCTTGCTCAATCGCCCACGGATCGTCGCCCGCTTCAAGCGCAGACGCGTCAAGCCCAATCGTGGCGTACTCGGCTAGCTCCTGGGACCACCACTTGTGGTCACCATCACGAATCACGACACGCAGCGAACGAACGGGCGGGGGATCATCGCCCTGAAACTCCGGCAGCGGAAGCGGGAAGTCCTTCATTTTTACGTAGCGACTCGGTTCGATCGCCACAGCTTCGATGGCCATCCGGTACGTGAGCAATCCGATCGACGCAGCAACCGTCGCACCTGTCCCCTCGCCAGCCACACAAACCCGCGTCGGGTCGATCGGATAATTCCGAAGAAGGTACCCCCAAACCCGCTCGACAGACGTAATCATTGATCCAACATCCGACGAAAACGAGTCAGGCCAAAACCATCGCCCGCCCAGACTAAGGTCTTCCTGAATCGCGCGATAAGGTGCATCGAGCACCGCAATCGCCACGTCATCACCAAGGCGATCCTTCCAAAGGTCCATGCCATCGGACGCAGTAAACCCATCATCGCCAAGCCAGATCAATAGCGGCACCGGCTTATCGTCCGTCGCACCTTTCGGCAGATGAAAACGATACTCCTGCTCGCGGCCAACGGTCACAGACAACGTCCCGTCATTCACATCCGTCGCTCGCGACTCAGCAAGAACGACATAATCCGCCACCGGCGCTCCAGAAAGCTCAACAGCACTCGGATTCAATCTCGGAGAGATACTTACCGTGAGAATCTTCGCCTTTGGTTTTCGCAACCGAAGCTGATGCGCCGTGCCGTCCCAATAGGCCGTATGGAACCCGCCGTTGACATGAAGAACCATATCCCCCGGATGCTCGTCAAGTGCAATCGCGCACGCCTCGCCCATCGCGTTGTCCCAGAGAGACTGCGTCGAATAGAGTCGCGAATCATCACCGCCACCACCACCGCCCATCACGCGATGACTTCGCACGGCGTTGTCGGTCCGTCGCCAATAGGCAGGACTATTGGGGAATAGTTCCGCCGGTGCTTGCCTAGCTTCGTCGCCCTCAAGCGAGTCAAGAATTTCCGGTCCTTCCATCGCAAGCTTTCTGCGAAGCGGTCGCGGGAAATTGGCAGCGACAACCGGTCGCTTCGCCGACTTCGCTCGCTCGATCAAGGGTCGGTACGCGGTGCGGTAGTTTCCCCACGGGCGGGAATGCTCCAGGAAGGTAGCCTCATCAATCTCGCCAGCGAGATAGGCGTTAACGTGTTTCTGGACATCGCGCTCGAACATCTCCATCGAAAGTACGACGTCGCCACGTCTCCTTGCAAGCAAACCTTCGTACACAGCAAGCTCAACACGGTGCGTCGTTTCGTCCGTATGCAATTCGCCAAGAAAGACGGCATCAGCTTTCGCCAGTGCATCAAGAAAAGCGTCGAAGGATACGACCTCTCCCGTGTGACCATCTCGAACCGAGACCGCGCGCGGCAGCGGCGGAGCATCCCATTTGGCAAGCCCATCCGTCCCGCTCGGGTATCGCATGGTTGGCGTGCATGAAGTAAGGGCGAGCAGCAAGGCCAGTGAATAAAACCGTCGGATCATTCTATTATCCTCTTCTTAGGGCGCCGAGCAATTTACAAGAACCAAGCCCGCAGCAGGAATCGCTACGCCGTGCTTCTTCCGTCGCATCGAATCGCCCGCGCGATCCATCCCTCGGCCAACGCAATGACCATAGGACAGGGATTCACGCCCGTCGTCAAGGGGACTGCGAATTGCGAATGTGTCGTCTTGTAATCTGAAGTAGGGCGGTGAGAAGTAGCTCTACAGGCGCCCCGCGGGTCTCTTTCACTTAGAGGCTGGTCCATGTCCGAAGGTGCCTTTCAGGTTGGCCATTGAGTCGCGTCGTTCATTGGGGTAGGATCC
>JAJRUK010000409.1 GCA_024277835.1 Planctomycetota bacterium
ATGGCGGTGATATCAAGGTCGCCACGCGTCGCCCGTTCGTTGAGCGTCTGGATATCCTGCAAGACATGCTTGAACGACCAGCCCTTGGCGTCTAGCTGATTGGTAGCCAGCCCGTAGAACATGAAAGCGTCGTCCGGGTCGGGGGAATGCCCGAGGGTTAATTCTCTCTTACTCACAGCCTGCTCGTTTGTCGGTAACGCGGTAGTCATGGTCGCTCCTCGTGGTATACTGCGGGTTTTGGCGGAATTAGACCCGCTGGCGACGTTGAACGCAAGGGCAAAGATAGTACCAAGTAACGGACCGACGAAATGCGTCTTATCCTGACAGACATGCGGACGATCACGGACGATCAGCCTCGCCGGGTGCAGTTCGAGTATCGCAACCAACCGGTGACATTAGGCTCGCACTCGCAAAGTGGGATCCCCCTGCCGGATACTCGGATTCCTGAGCACCACGCGACGCTAGAACCAGTGGGGAACGACTGGTTTCTTCAGCCAACAACTCGCGACGACGAACTGACGAAAATCAACAACGAACTGGTGACCGATCGCACGCAAATCAACGACGGCGACGTGATTGCGATCACCTATTTCGAGCTGAAAATCGAGATCGAGCCTGAGGCGGTCGTGGACCTTCCGACGCCGGGAAAGGTCGGCGAGCTTGCGCTTATCAAAAAGTACCCAATTCCGCCGCGAAGCCTGGTGCGAAAACCGAACGAGGATGTGTCGATACCGCCGGAACGACAAAAGCTCTTGGGAGAGCTTGTCGTCTCGCTGCGCGATAGCGGCGATCTTGCGGGACTGCTCGAAGGGCTGGCGGATTTCCTTGGTCCGCACTTTGAGGCGCGAATGGTGTGGATTGGCGTTCGGCGCAAGCGGAATGATACGCTTGATTTTGTCGAGTCTCGCATCGAGGGCGAGCATAGTGTCGCCTCACCTCCCAAGTTCGAGACGTATGAGTACCGCTGCCTGTCACGCGATCAGTTTATCAGCATCAAGGGGACGGGGGATGGGGTGACCCAATCTGTACTGGCGATTCCGCTGCATGGACCTCGTTTTCCGATCGGGATGATTTACATCGATACCAAGCGACGCCATCGCGTCCTTGACGGCGCTGACCTCGACTTCCTGACAGTCGTCGCAAGTGTGGTGACGCCGCTATTTGTCTCTGCATTGGAAGGGCCTGTCGGGCTTGCTGCTGCCGCGGCGAGCGGTGGGAACGGAAACACAATCGAACAAATCCGCACTGCGATTGATCCGATTGACCTTCCTGATTCGGACGACTTTGAGGTGGCTGCACATGCCCACCTTGGGATGACGAATCATGGCGATGTCTTCGACGCGACGCGCATGCCGAACGGACTGTTCGTCATGTTCGCCGGTCATGTGGAGACCGACGCGGCGCATCTGGCGGCTGCCCTGCCGGAGATCAAAGGTGCGTTTCGCATCGGCGTGCTGCATCAGCACGCGCCGGCGACCATGCTCAAGTCGCTCAACTGGTTGCTCTCCAGCGGAGAGACAGAGTGCCTGCTTCACGCGGCGATCGCGCTGATCAATCCGAAGAATGGCGTGGTGGAAATCGCGACCGCCGGCGAGATCGGGACGGTCGCGTTTACGTCAAAAGGCGTCGGTAGCAAACTCAACTCAAAGAACGCGCCGCCCGCGGGAAATGGTGAGGCGATTGAGTATTCTTCCAAAAAAGTGAAGACCGAACCGGGGACGACGATTGCCCTCTACACACCGGGGGCGACCGCTGCGACCGACGAATATGGGGCTGAGCTTGGGGAAAATAAGTTCCTGAAAACGCTCCGCGATGTGGCAGCCAGGCCCGCGTTGACACAAATCGACGATGTTTTGACGGACCTTGGGCCGTTTCTACAGAGCGAGAGCACTGAGAACGACGTCACACTGGTATTGGGGCACAGGCCGATCTAACCCCCTCCAGAACGGCGGAAACCGTGCCGATGAGTTATTGGACGGCTGTAACTGGTCCGTCACGGCGGAAACGGCGACAACTTTTCCTTGTTTCCCAGTCCGCCGACAGGTACAATAGGCGTGGAGTCAGAGGCGGGGTCTTCTTATAGCGAGAATAGCGTCAGTGTTGAAGCGTAACGGATTACTAACATTGCAGGCGGTGGCGATCCTTGCGTTTGCGACCGGATGTTTTGACGCGACTGGCCCGGCTGCTGCGCAGGGTCTCAACGGCGAAGCTGCCAAATGCGTCACCCCCGACGACGAAGACCGCTTGGCGGATCAAGTACTGCAACTCGTGAATCTGGAACGAGCGGCGGAAGACCTCCCCCCCGTCGTATTGAATTTTACCTTATCGAAAATCGCCGACGACTATGCGTGCGAGATGATCGAGAATAGCTTCTTCGGTCATCGCGATCCTGTCACGGGGCAGGGTCCGGGCGATCGGGCGCTATTGGGCAAGTATTCCTTCGCGGCGATCGGTGAAAACCTCGCAGCCGGTCAAGAGACGCCCGCGGAAGTCGTTGCGGTCTGGATGGAAAGTCCGGCGCACCAGGCGATCATGATGGACCCGAAGTGGACCGAGATCGGTATCGGCGTTCAGTTCGGCGGTGAGTACGCAACTTATTGGGTGCTTGAATTCGGTCGACCCATCAGTGCGGGACTCTAACCCCCTCCTCAAAAAGCGCCAACGAATGAGCACATCAGGAACCGGGCAGTTTCCGTTTGAAAAACACAAGCGTCGACCTCATGGGGGCGTCCGAGCGATTGTCACCGGGCAGGTTGGCCTTGATAAGAAACCCTTCCTTGAAAAAGTCGTCGCTCTTGCGGAGGCAAACGATCATGAGGTACGGCTCTTCAACGTCGGCGAGATGATGTGCGCGGAAGCGCCGGACGTTGTCCCCGGTCGCATTCTCGACCTTCCTCGCCAGCGGTTGACGGCGCTTCGCCGGAGTGTGTTCAAGGATATACTCGCAGCCGCGGCGGATGGCGTTGATCTGATCGTCAATACACATGCGACGTTTCGATGGAAGCATGGTCTTTTTCACGCGTTTGATCATCACCAGATTCGCGAACTTGACCCGGACCTCTATATCACATTGGTTGATAACGTTGACGCGGTTCATGAGCGACTCGAACGCGAGCATGACATCCGCCATACGCTTAAAGATATTCTTGTGTGGCGGGAAGAGGAGATCGTTGTTACCGAAACGATGGCGGAAGCGGTGGCTGGTTATGGTCATGCTTATGTCTTGTCCCGGAGCAATCCGAGGATCAACGCGAAGGCGATGTATCGGTTAATGTTTGAACCGGATCGCAAGCGGGTTTATCCGTCCTTTCCGATGACACATGTGATGGATCTGCCGGATGTCCTGTCGGACATCGAGATGTTTCGCGATGCGCTGGCGGATCATTTTATTACATTTGACCCGGCGGATGTCGACGAGAAGCAGCTACTCTCTGAAGCAGGGGAAGCCACCAAACGCGGCAAAGATACGATCGAAATCGAAGCGAACGGGCGATCTTTTTCGCTCGCGACGGCTGCGATCGCGGAGATTGCCCATGATATCGACGCGCAAATCTACGCACGCGATTTTAAGCTGATCGATCAGTCGGACATGATCGTAAGTTACATCCCGGCGCTCGCAGATGGCAAGCCTGCGCTTTCGTCCGGGGTTGAGCGCGAGCTGCAGCACGCGTTCGAGGGGACCAAAGAGGTTTACGTCGTGTGGCGTCCTGACAAAGAGCCTTCGCCGTTTATTACCGAGACCGCGACCAAGGTTTTTCGTTCGCTCACCGAGACATTCGATCATTTTCAGGCTTGCGGGTACATTAGCTCCTATCAGCTGCCGCTACCGGATGGTCGATGACGCTTGGTCATTGGCGCGGACGCGGACATGACAGGCGCATCACTCATGGCCACCAATTCCAACAACATTCTTTGCACTGAGGAGTCGCCGGTTGATTGGCCTGCCGATGGTATTCCGCTGGACGAACTGCAAGTCTGTTTCGCTGATCTGTTTGAGCGGGCTGCATACGTTGTGCAATGCAAGGGGTATGAGCAGGACGATACGATCGTTGATCGGTTTTTCCTATGCAAAGTTGGCGAGACGACGCATGTTGTCGAGGCTGCGTTTATCTCTGAGGAAAACCTATTGACGAAGCAACTTTCTCGTGATCTTGAAGTCGTGGCGGCTGAGCCGGTTTCGCTTTCGGATGTGACAGTCGTTGGTCTCCGCGTTGTGGCGATTCTCGACGCGTGGCCCGAGGTTCCAGGGATTTCCTAGAACGGCTGCGCCAAGCTCTTAACCGAGCCGCGCCCGTCAGAAAGCGATGCGTTGGGGTACTAACAGCCAGCGTTCTTTCGCTCCCTCACGGTCGCGGCTCGGTTTATTCCCGTCCTTCTCACGCGAACGGTTGTCTGCCGGGCGGTTGGTGCCTAGACTTTGGGCGAAGGAGCTTGCTCGCATGGTCCGGGTTGACAACGAAAATTCCAGTAAGCCGACAGTCCACCCCGCACCACAAGCCCCGACTGCTACTGTGGTTACTCGCAACTCTTTCACCGCAGCCATCGAATCGGCGGAGCTTGGGCTTGATGATGCCGTGACGCCGATCCCGCCTCGTTATTGGTGGTTGAAAAGACTTGCGATCGGCGTGGGGCCTATTCTGCTGGCACTGCTTTGTGTTCGCTTTGGGTGGGGATGGGTTGTTCAACGGCAGTTGGACGCGGAGATCGCAACGTACATCGCGGCGGGTCAGCCTGTCTACCCAAAAGACTTCGACCTGCCGGCGGTTCCCGAAGCGGATGATGCGGCCAAACTCTATCTGGAGGCGTGCAAGGAGCTAACCCTTTCACAGAGCGAGGACCGACTCCTCTTTGATC
Organism: Planctomycetota bacterium; assembly: GCA_024277835.1. GTDB lineage: Bacteria > Planctomycetota > Phycisphaerae > UBA1845 > UBA1845 > JAJRUK01. Next base: position 4,855 of record JAJRUK010000409.1, read on the forward strand.
TTCCGAAGACGTTTCTCAAGTTTTCAGAGCGACGAGATGCCATCCGGGCGCTGCTCGAGAAACACGCTGGCGTACTGAAGAAACTCCGCGACGCACGCTCGCGCAATGCTGTAGATTGGAAAAGACGGTACAGAACACCGATGATGCTTACGATCGTCTCATCGAACACATCCGTATCCTCAAACGTCCGAAACTTTCTCCACCTCGCTGCATTCGATGCCCAGAGGCGTGGCGACGTCCGATCAGCCCTCGACTACATTCGCGACGGCGTTGCACTCGCCGATGCGATCGATCAGCAACCGTCCATCATTGACCACCTTCGCGCAACGGCCATCCAACAGCGAACCTCTATTGCTGTCGAACGACTCCTGCCAATGATCCGCGTGTGCAACGCGATTGAATACGACCCATCTTGCGTTCCACGCGGGGACATCATGAACTTGCGCGATCAAATCGCAGGCGAACCCGATCTTCAGCGACCACTCGTATACGCCGTTCGTACGGAGCGTGCCTTTGCATTCGACAGTATGAACGAAATATCGAGCGGAAATGTGTCGCTTGCGAGGATGTATAACATGACTGGCAGACCGCCCACCGCATCGCTGTTTCCGCGAGGATTCGCGTTCATCGTTAAGCCGGTCTTCATCGCCGATACGCTCTTTGCGGTTGATCACTTGAACAAGACCGCAGAAGCGGCGCTCGAACCGACCTGGCCACGTGCTTCGCGGCTCCTGGCGAGAATTGCTCCACCCGCTGACTTCATCGACCAATGGATGCACGCAGCCAGCGACATTGTTGAACCGAATCTCGATCGTGCGATCCTATTACACTACCGCACGGTCGCGCGGCGACGTATGGCTGCGGTCGGGTTGGCGATCCGTCTGTATGAATTGGATCATGGGGTGCGTCCGGCAGCGCTGGATGAACTTGTTCCGGTATACTTCGAAACCCTCCCGGTCGATCCGTTCGGACCGGGCGATACGACGTTTGGCTATCTTCCTAACGCAGTGTGGCCCCGGATTTATACGCTTGGGCCTAATGGTACTGACGACGACGGTGAACTCGGGTTCCACGGGTCTCATAGATACGGCGGCATTCATTGGGATCATCTCGACCCGGCGTTTTTTCTTGATGGCCCTGCGCCGCGGACGAAAGAGGAATTCGCCAAGCCAAGAACTTTACACAGGAACCCCGTTGATGATGATCGCTGAGTAACGAGCGTAAATCGTGCGCAGTTAAACCTTGGGCGAAGGAGTCTGGCCGCCATGTCCCAATCCGACAACACCGTTGCCCCAACGACGCCGCAATCTCTCACCGAAGCGATCGAATCGGCAGAGCTTGGGCTTGATGAATCGGTCACGCCGGTTCCGCCTCGGTATTGGTGGCTAAAGAGGCTCGCGTTTGCGGTTGGTCCGGTTGTTATTGCGCTTCTTTGCATTCGGTTTGGATGGGGATGGGTAGCACAGCGGCAGTTGGATGCGGAGGTCGCCAGGTATGTCGCGGCGGGCCAACCTATTTTCCCGAAAGATTTCGACTCGCCGCCTGTGGTAGATAAGGACAACGCGGCGAAGCTCTATCTTGATGCTGCGACTGAGTTGAAGCTCGACGCGCGGAGTCAGCAGTCGTGGTCCTATCTGAGCAAGTTGCTGGAGAA
>JAJRUK010000410.1 GCA_024277835.1 Planctomycetota bacterium
AACGTGGGGACGATCACCAGCGCTGCGCAGAGTCTCGCGACCGGGCATCCGATCGCGCTTGGCTACGTCAAGACAGCCGCGAGCGACCCGGGTACAAGCGTAACGATCAAGACAGACGGCGGCGACCTGACAGCATCGGTGGCAGTGCCACCGAGCGGGGTTCCTGTAAAGGCGTAGCGCGTCGCTGGATAAAAGGATAAACAGATGGCCGAGAAGCAATCGCTGAAACCGCCTTCGGGCGAACCGTCGATCCGCGTCGTGATGATGCCCCGCGATACCAACGCCGAGGGGACCATTTTCGGTGGCGTGATCTTGTCGCTCATCGACCAGGCTGCGTATGTGGAAGCGGTCAGGCAGCAGCACAAACGCTACGTCACGATTTCGTTCAACGAAGTGGAGTTTCACGAGCCGGTCTTTGTTGGCGATGTGCTATCGCTCTACGCAGACGGCACGCGCGTTGGCAGAACGTCACTCACGATTCACGTTCGCGTATGCGCCCGGCGACGACTCGATCCTGATCAAAACGTCAAAGTTACCGAAGCGGACGTCGTCTTCGTCGCGGTCGATGACGACGGAAAACCAACGCCCATCTTCGGCGATTAGTTCCAGCGCGGCCATGTAAGATATTTCTTGTGTGGCACCGGTTTGTAACCGGTGCAAAAGTAGGTCGGGTCATCGACCCGGCATTCCAAAACGTATGAGGACGGCGGTCGTCAAACGGAGCGCCGCATCATCTACACTTCTGCCCGATCAAACTTCCGTCCGCCGACCCAAAGCGCGACAAGCCCCGCCCCGACACTCACTGCCACCGATCCCGCAACGCACGAAAGCGAAACCGCATCGGGCATCGTGCCCGGGATCAAGTATCGCGACCGATACGTTGCAACAAGCACTCCGCCAAGCGAGACCGCCACGACCGCCACCGAGATCAACAGGTTCGTCGTGCCGCCCAATCCGTTCGCGATCCGGGCCGGGTTGCTTTCGTCGAACATCGGCAGCAGTGCTCCCAGACCAACCGAAAGCCCGCAAAGGCCGAAGCAAATCCCAATCGTCACGCCCACATGAATCACCGTCCAGATTGGCCCCATTCGCAGCATCGCCGCGGCCAGCCCCATCGCCCCGACGGCAACCGCGAGTGTTACCGTCATCGAAAACGCAAGCTTTGACCAAAGCAGTCGACTCCGCTTCACCGGCAACACGCCCACGAGCCAAAGCTTCTGCCCCTCCAGCGAGACCAGCGGAAACACGAACCGGCAAGTAAACGTCGCGAGAATCAAACTCACCGCACACAGGTTCAAAAACGGAATCATCAACATCCACCCCGTCGCCTGCAGACCCAGCTTCATCGTTGGCATGTTCGTTAAATACAAAACCAATAGCCCAAACAGAATTGTAAGCTGTGCCCATTGGGCTGGGTCTCGAAAAAACGTTCGCAGATCCTTCGCGGCTACAAGTCGCAGCGGCAGTGGCAGATAGAAAAACACGCGCCCCGCGATTCCGCCGCTGGCGTTCGAGGCAACTCTCGACCCGGTCGCCCGACTCGCGCTCGCCCGATCGTAGGCAACGTCAAAATGCTTCGACACAAGTCGCACGACAAGCCAACTGATAAACATCGCATTGGCAATCGTTACCCCAAGGTATCCCAGCGCCGTAGACGATTTTCCCTGAAGCGCGTGATCGATCCCCGCTGCGACCCAGTTGTTCGGTAGAAATGCCGCCTCGACAAAGCTCATGCTCGAAAGAAACGAGTGAAGCCACATCTCCGCAGCTTCGTCCGTGTCCTGCGGGGCCATCGTTCGCAGTCCGCCAACGACCAGAAGCGCCAGCACGACCCCAGCGCCGACCCATACTCCCCGCGTCGCGTTACGCGGAAAGAACCGAGCGATGCTCCACGACAGAAGCAACCCCAGCGCGCCCGGGATCGGAATAAACGCTAGAAAAAAAGCCAAGAACAAGAGTCGCGACGTCGGTTCCTCGCGAAGCTCTGCCATCGCAAACATCAACGGCATCCCGAGAAGAACCACCGACCAACTCGAAAGAATCGTGCTCTCGATGTATTTCAGCGTGACGACATCGATCGGAGCAACCGGTAATGTCAGAAGGTAAGAGGATTCCTCGCGACCAAAGAGCGCGCTGTAAGAGATAATCGCATTGGAAAAAGCGAGCAGCGCAAGCATCGCCAGAAAGAAAAAGTTGAACACCATCGGAACTGCGACGGCTGCTTCGAGGGGCGTTTGCTCGAGCTGATGAAACACGAATCGAAACAGGCCATATAGCCCAATCCACACAACTCCGATTAGAAGAATCGCCGTCGTCAACCGCACCGGCGCTTCACGAACCGCAACGATGATCCGATTCCAAACAGACCGACCTCGAACGCGAAAAAGCAGTCCGAGTCGGCTACGCGTGTGTTGGGGGAGGGCGGCGTCAGGCATGCTCCCCCTCGGTTAATTCGAGGAAGATGTCTTCGAGTGAGTGCTCCCGCTTCGCTTTTTGTTTAAGCTGGTCAAGCGTTCCAATTGCGATTAACTCTGCCCGGTGAATAATCCCGATCCGATCCGCGAGCGCTTCGGCGATATCGAGAATGTGCGTGCTCATAAAGACCGTACCGCCGTTCTGTGTCAACTCGCTAAACAAATTGCGCACCACTCGAATCGTTCTTGGATCAAGTCCCACCATCGGCTCATCGATCACCAGGACAGCCGGGTCGTGCAGTAGCGCCCCCGCAAGCACCACCCGCTGTTTCATCCCGTGCGAATAACTCTCGGTAAGTTGATCCAAGAATTCGCCAATATCCAGCTCGACAACCAGCCGCTCCAACCGCGCGTCGCGAGCCTTCACCGATAGCCCGTACATCTCCGCAACAAAGTATAAGAATTCCCGCCCCGTGAGCTTTTCGTAGATGAATGGTTGATCCGGGACGTAGGCGAGTTTTGCCTTCGCCGCCAGTCCGTTGAGCGCGATTTGATGTCCGCAAACCTCGACCACTCCGCGCGTCGGACGAAGCAGCCCAACGATCATTTTAATCGTCGTCGTCTTACCCGCACCATTGGGCCCCAGGAATGCGAACAGCTCTCCGCGAGGAATCGACAGCGTTAGATTCTCGACAGCCACCTTGCTGCCGTAGCTCTTGTAAACCTGCGAAAGTTCAATCGCTTGTGTTTGATCAGTTTCGTTCATCGTTTCTCGTCGAATACAAAGGTGCGAGCCACAGACCAACGCTTTTCATCGAACGTCGGCTCACGAACGATCTGCGTTTTCCCAAGAAGCGGCAGCGAAATTTCCTGTTTCAGTGTCGCCCCGTTCGCATCCACCCAGGCTTTCACGTTGGGCGATTCGACCACCAGGCAGTTATGCAACCCGTCTTCAAGTTCGAGCACCGTCTCTTCTGTCACCTCAACAACAACCGGTGTAAAACGCTTCCCCATCCCCGTGATGCACGCGATCGGGTTGACGACTTGCATTCGCCACCGCTGCCCCACATGCAGATTCGTAAAGTCCGCCACCGGGTTGAAGGCTGCCCCCATCACGTCGCCATCTGTTAGCGGAATCTTAAACGTCGGGTTCATCGTTCCGGCTTCAAGTGTAAAAGAAAACGCCGAATGGAACCGCTCCCCGTGAAGTTTCATGGTCGTTCCGTGCTTGTGCAATGTGACGGTAAACTCATCGAGATCGCCTTGGGCGGTATAGACCGACGTAACCAAAATCCGCATCGGAGCAAGACCCATCGAAGAACGCGCTATCCACACAAGATCATCTCGGCGACTTGCGTCAGAACCGATCAGATACTCCGACCAGACAGTCCCCATCTCGCCGAACTCGTCGTGAATCGAATATTGCGATCGAGCACCATCCCCCTTGTGCCATGCGGATGGCTGAAAGGGTGGCGACGGCGGAGCTGTCCACGCTGGCAGAACATCGCGCGCGACTACCCACGACATGGCTGCCATCCAGACCGGAATAATGAAATAACCCGTCGTGCGCGTGAACATGGTCTATCCGTTCGTGCTCATGAAGCCCGCAGTCAACTTCAGTGTGATACGGTTTCGTATCCGGTTTGGACCGTAGGTCGGTTCATCGACCCGGCAATACCAATGCTTAGCCTCAACCTGCTCCAACGCGAACCTCCCGTGCGCTCTTTCCCGAGGTTGCGAATGATTGTAGGGTGCGGTAACTGTCGCAGTCAATGACACGGACTCCGTTGGACAAGATCGCACGAGCAGCGAAGCAAAAAAACCGAGCCGCAGGCTTAACGCCTGCGCGGACGCAAAACGTCATGGCCCGCCCGAATAGTCGATATCACGAATCGCTCGGCAACCAAGACGTCCCGCGACTGCCGATCGCGATCGTCGGGCGCGCACAACGAAAGCAATTCACCTCAAGACGCCCTCAACGATGAAACGCATCTCCGCAAAACATCGCCGCGCCATCAAAATCGCTCTGAGAGTCCTATTCGCCAGTGGATTCGTAGCAATCGTTGTCCTTCTCCTTCTCGCGCAGAGAAAACCAAGTTGGTACACCCCCGTGCATCTCACTCCGGACGATCTGCCAAGACTTCGCCGCGACGTAACGAGACAGCTAGACGACATCAGTCGAAACATGGTCCATCGGGAACCGTTTGCGGTCACCTGGACGCAAGAGCAGTTGACCGAGCGCCTCGCCGCCTTCCCAGACCTCTGGCCCGAGGCGCGACAAGCTTGGCCGCCCGAACTTTCCGACCCTGTTGTCAAGATCGACAAGGACGCCATCCGCATCGGCGCATTTGTCGAGCGTTCAGGATGGCGAGCCATCGTAAGCGCCAATATCACGACGGACGTAACTACAGATTCCGCAAATGAATCGAGAATTCGCGTTCAGCTCCGCGAGGCAACCGTTGGCTCGCTGAGCGCTCCGCGCTGGCTCCTCAAGCGATGGTTCGATAAACAACTTGCTCACTCAGACAGCTTCGCGCTTCCTACATCGCGGGATACCGACTTGCATCGAAAGCCGCACGCGACGATCCACGCGACCGATCGCTTAACCATTGATCGACTCTTCAACGGCCTGCTAATCCCGAACAACTTCACCTGGCCAAACGGACAACGACCCTTCCGCATCACGCGCATCACGACATCGGCTTCAACGATCACCATTCATATTCAACCGACGTAGCAGCTTGCTCTTAGCAGGCCCCTCAAAAGTGTGGCACCGGTTTGTAACCGGTGCGAATCGAGCGCCGTGTACGCCACAATCGCTATTTGATCTCTCTAAACAACGTTTCTGCAATGGCCGATACTGAGGTTAGCGCTTGAATAACAGGTTCAAATGGACTACAATGGCTGACGGTGGGATGAAGCGAGTCGGGGACATGGGAGGGACGGGAAATGACGCGGGTTCAGCGTGGTATCGCATTCGCCGCAGCCTTCCTCATCTTCAGTGGTTGTGGGGCGCATACGCTTGTCGAAGATGCGTCCGCTGTTGATGCACCCGATTCGACCGACGCGACTCTCGACGCACCCGCCGAAACCTCATCCTCGTCATCGGCCCCGACCGAAACACAAACCGAACCGACGGCACCAACGAGTCTCCCGACTCCTCTTCCAGTAACAACCCCTCCGCCAAGTTCGGTCAACCTGATAGTGCCACTGTTTGACCCTTTCGGTTTCCCCTTGCTAGGTTTTACCGATACACCCGATCTATTATCGATGTTCTCGGACTTCCTCATCCTCGACCTGGTCAACCCACCCGGTCGTGGCGGTCTGGTGGACAACTATACGTACCTTGAGCTGCTATGCTTAGAAGGCAACGACCCCGACTTCGTCTGCCGCGAGCGTTACGGGCCGTAATGCAACGTGACCATCGCCAAGCGCGCGGTGTCGTAGATGCAGTCGAAAGTCGGGTGCCATGCAACGGGCGAGGGTCTGGTTCCACGCAACGTAAACGCAAGCCCTGAAGGGGCGAAACGGATCGCAAAGCCCACGGCGCGAGCCGTGGGGAAACCAGCATCCCGCTAACCCAAGCCTCGGAGGGGCGAAACAATACACGTCCCCCTGTTCCTCTCTTCGCCGCCGCTCTACGACCCTTCCGTGCTCGAAAACGCATCGACCGGTAGCTGGTCATCCAGATGAACCGCGTCAAGCTCGATCCCATCGACATCGCGGCGGAGAAGGGCGTAGATGATTGTACTGCCGCTAAAATAAAACGACGCGAGGAACGACCACATCAAGCCAATTACGATCAGCACATACACGCCGATAAAAAAGCCCGAAATATGCTCGTACCAGGCGAGCGTCGACCAGTCGGGCCAGGCGTACAGCGCGTTCGGTCCGCCCAGTGGCCAAAGACGTTCCATCTTGCTCATCGCGGCGTCGCCCTCGCCCGTTTTCCACCATCCAAACGGCGACGTGCCGAATCCGACCACCGCCCGCGTTACTTTCAGCGCGAAAAACGTAAACAGGTTTACGAACACCCAGCACACGCTCGCGAACACAAGCATAATCACCGCGTAGGCCGTCGCCTTCAGGGGCCTGGATAATGGATAGGCGAGTGCGCGAGAAAACCCGTCATAGGCATCGAGTCCCTCCATCGCCACCGCAGGCCAAAACAGATTGCCCCCGACAAGAAGCCCCAAAAACAAAATCGCAATCACGAATCCGCCGAACAGCGCACCGACAAAGAACAGCCCGCCCAGCAGGTCGCCAAGGATCGGAATACGAAGCAGCACACCACTCAGCGCGAGTGCAATCATCGCGACAATGATAAACACGATCGGAACACACGGTGCAAGGAAGAACCCGTTGAACAGGTTTTTCCAGGCGTATCGTCGACCCTGCCGCGCGGTTAGCTTTTCGTCGCGGGCAAAGTGGATGGCTGCGATCCGGCAGATCGCCCCGCCGAAGAACGACCAGATCAACAGCGCACCCGCACTGAAGATCACGAAGAAAACGGAGTGATACATCATCATCCACACAACGCCATACGCCATCCCGATCAGATTCCGAAGCGGGCGATTATACGAGTGTGTCTGAACATACGTCCCCACCGGCGTGCCATGCGCCACGGATGCAATCGGTAGCGAAGAACCCATTAACCCTAGGATCGACCGACGCTCGTGCTCGCGCCAAACATCGAAAATTCCGAGTTTGCCCTCTGGTTCGATGTATTCCGTATCCGTTTCGCAGGCAGCGATGTACGCCGTGATGGCGGTCCGATCGACACCGCCGTTGCGAGTCCAGATCGCGTCAAGAAACCCGCCCCAGATAAACGTGACGATAATCGCAGAAAGCGCGAGCGTCAGTTTCGTCGGATGCAAGGCAATCGGAAGTGTGCGAAGAAGGTGGCGAAGCCCAATCGCCTCGATCCAACCAGACTGTTCGCCAGGCGTCGCAGCGTCGCTCATCGTCGGATCCCTCCGCTTAGGGTGTCGTTTACGGCAGTCGCACAAACCCCAAGGCGGGACTTAGAAAGTGCGATTCCACCGACGTGCGAATTGTCCAGCCACGATTACACCCTGTCAATTGTGGCAAGAGAGTCACGAGATCGGGCGACATGATGCTGCGCGGCGTCATTTTCGATCAGGCGTCGAGTGCCACTGGCGGCATGCCCGCCAGTGCTCGACCCACATGCAACACAACCTACGCAGCCGTCGTCAACCCCGACGAAAGACCAGCAAGGAAAGCTTCGACGTCATCGACAAGGTCGGGGCTTGATTTCTTCTCAATCGCCTCGCCAATGTGTCGAATAATCGCACTCCCGACAATCGCCCCGTCTGCCACCTTGCAAACCTCACGAACATGCTCGGCGGTGCTCACGCCAAAACCAACGCACACCGGCGTATCGCAGATTTCCCGGATGCGTGCGACTGCTGCCCCAAGGTCAGACCAGACAGCCGTTCGCTCACCCGTGGTCCCGGAGGCTGCGATCTGATACACGAATCCCGTCGCCGATTTTGCGATCGACGCGACGCGGTCCGCCGTCGTTGTTGGTGCAGTTAATCCGACGTAACAAAGCCCGGCTTTTCCCGCAGCGTCGGCGCAAGTTTGAGATTCCTCGACCGGAACATCGGGAAAAATCACGCCGTCGAACCCGGCGGTCGCGGCGTCCCTAACGAAATTGTCGAGGCCGACGCGATGCACAATTGAAAACGACACCATCGAAACAATCCCACACGTTACCGAGTCGCGAATTCGAGAGACCATTTCAAACGTATCTTCGAGACGGTGTCCGTTCGCAAGGGCTGAGTGAAACGATTGCTGAATCGTAGGGCCATCGGCGATGGAATCGGAATAGGGTTCACCAATTTCGACAACGGCTGCGCCTCGCTCGTCCGCGCGCCTTATGAACTCTTCAACGTGCGCGCAGTCCGGGTATCCCGACGTGAAGTAAGGAAGCAGTGCTTTCTTATTCGCACCGCGAAGCGTTTCAAATCGTCGTGCGATACGATTCATATAATGTTGCGCGCAAACGAACCATGAACGTTACAAAAAAGTCCTGCAATCAACCCCTGCCGCGCAAAAAAGCTCGGTTCGCAAATGATAAATCCTCCACCCCGATTCGCCGAGTATAGCAAAATCAATCACGCGATCCAAGCGTCTCTTGCGATTCTCAAAAAAAGATTCTTTCGCTCTTTGCATCGGCCATTCCAGTTCGATATAATGTAAGTGTCCAGTGCGACAGAAGCTGCCGTGTTCGACAGGGAGTAGCTATTGGCTGAACCGATAAGGGAACCTGAGGAGACTCGGGGCATGAAGCGGAACGACGTACCGACCCCAATTGAGGTTGGCGGTCTGAGCTTCGCTGAGTCACCCACTTAGTTCGTAGGGTTCCGTCCAATCCCTCCCATCGGCACGGAGGCGGTCGCGCTATCGGACGTTGAGGAGCCTTGGTCTTTGTGACCGAGGCTCTTTTTCTTTCTTACGTTGCGCCAATTCTCCATCACACCGATTCTCCCCCCTCCCTCGAGCCGCGTGGCTTTAGCTCGCGCGGACATTTGAAGTAAAGGACGCCATCACAAGTCATCCCACCCCGCTCCGAAGAAAGCAAGATCACACGAATGTATCCGCCCTCGCACGCTAATATTGGCCAGCCCACCCGATCGCGATACAATAATCGCCATGAACCCAATCGTGCTATTTGAAGACGAGGGGTGGGAAGGATTGCTGCCGCTGGTTTACTGGCGATCGGTGTTTGAGTTGCGACTCGGGCGCAAGATCGCCATCGACCGGATCGCTCAATCGCTCGGTGCGCCGATCAGCGGCGTCTGGACGCGCGACTGGATCGCGCCCGTCGCTGCCCAGCGATGCGGGGCCCCTGCCAACGTCGCGATTGAACCTGACACCGTCCTCGTGAACGGGCGATGGTTGATGGATCGGGGCACTTCGTTTCCGGACGCGCCTTGCGTTGGTGTTAATGAAGACGGCGACATCGTGTACATCGCTTGCGACGCAGTTCTGGCGAAAAAGCTCTCCGCGAAGTCGCTCCTCGATTCCGACTTGCGGAGCAGCGCACTTGCGGGCGTTCCGAGAAACACGGTCGATGCGAAAATGTTTCGCCACGTCTGGGACTTGGTGTCCGGCTTGAGTGGATCGTTGACGGCGGACTGGTGCGAGAGTGACGCCGGTTCCGCTACCGATCTCAAACTCTTGGTCGATCTGACGCCAGCCAATGCGGTTCGTATCGGCGAGCGCGCTTCCATTCATCCGACGGTTGTGATCGATGCAACAAGCGGTCCGATTTTCATCAGTGACGATGTCGAGATCGGCGCATTTACCCTGATCGAAGGGCCAGCTTACATAGGCCCGGGGACACGGATCAATCCTCATGCGAGGTTGCATGGCGGAGTCGCGATTGGTCCCGTTTGTCGTATCGGTGGCGAGGTTTGCGGTTCGATCGTTATGGGCTACACCAATAAACAGCACGACGGATTCCTGGGACACGCCTTTGTCGGCAACTGGGTCAACATCGGCGCGGGCGCGGTCAACTCGAATTTGAAAAACACATACGGAACAATCCGTGCGTCGCTTTGCGGCAAAGAAGTCGATACGGGCGTGCAGTTTTTCGGGGTCACCATCGCTGACCACGTGAAGATCGGTATCAACACAACGATTCCAACCGGTGCGATGATCGGTTTTGCATCAACGGTCTCTGCGACGGGCGACGTTGCGAAGTACACGCCGTCGTTTTCATGGGTCACGCAGGGCGGTGTGACCGGCAGCGACCCCGCCCGCGCGCTCGACGTAGCCACCACCATGATGACCCGCCGCAATATCGACCTGACCGATCAAGAGGTCGAGCTATTCCTAAGCCTGGAAAACCGCACCCGCAATCACGAAGCGAGAGCGTAGTCACCGAAGAGCCTACCCCGAAATTGTATGACGCCAGCATCATACCGGTATCATCGCCGACTCAAAGCAAGAGCCACAATGGTTGTTAGGATGGGCTGTAATGTCACGGACCATCGCGACACCCCAACACAAAAAAGCCCCCCGGCGCGAACTGAGCCGGGGAGCAGATGATTTGTCTTGTCGCTTCGTTCGTTATTCGATCAGGAACACGCGGATCGGATTATTCAACTGCGTTTCCGTGCCCTGAATCGTGCGATTGGGGGCCAGTGTGCCGTTGAGCGTTGCGATTCCGTCGAACGAATAGATCGCACCGTTTCCGGTCGAACCGGAAGTATCAACGATATACCCGATTCCGTTTGAGTCCACGATGATTGCAGTGAGTTCGTTCGACGCTGCACCCTGTACCGTAAGCGTGAAGTCGGGGTTCACAGCGCCATTAAGCCCAGACGCATTGTTGAACGTATAGATGAACCCGTTGGCATCAACGACGAACATGACGTCATTGCCATCAACAAACACATCGTACAGATCAGCACCCGAAAACACCGGGCTGTTGATAATACGAGTTGCAGAGACCGTGCCGTTGATACTGCTTGCGTTCGCAAATACCGAAACGGTAGCGTTGCCGTTGTTGGCGACGTACAGGTCGTCAGCGCCGCCAAAGTTAATTCCGAACGGATTGTCTATATCGGTGCTGGTGATCGTGCGCGTTGGTGCGAGGTTCCCATTAAAACCGGAAGTGGAAGCGCCTGCGTAGACGTTAATCACGTCCGATCCGGTATTCGCGACGAACAATAGGTCGTCTGACGTCTTGATCGTCAGCGTTGTGGGTTCATCGAGCAGTGTCGCCGCTCCCTGGACATTCCCGTCCGGCGTCAGGTTTCCGTTCGTGTTCGGTGCGTCTTCATAGGACGTTACGCTGTTCGCATTGAAATTGGTCGCGATCAGCGTGTTATCACCGGTGACAGCAATGTCTGACGGCGCAGTAAGCTGCGTCTGCGCACCTGATAGATTCGTGTCCGGAGCGATATTGCCATTCACCGTTGAAGGGTTCAGATAACTCGTCACGGTGTTACCGACGAAGTTTGCGATAAAAAGCTGAGGCGTCGTCTGCGATTGCACGACAACGTCAACCGAGTCCGTGGCGCTCTCGCTGCCGTCACTGACGGTCAGCTCAAACGTCAACGTTGTGTTTTCGTTCGGCGCGGTGAAGCTCGGAGAGTCAGTATCGGAATCACTCAATGTGACCGATGTACCAGCCGTCTGCGACCAATCGAAAGTCAGCGTATCACCGTTTGGATCACTGCTTGCAGACCCATCAAGAGTGACGGTATCTCCACCATTGACCGTCTGGTTCGTACCGGCGTTTGAAGTCGGTGCGCTGCCCGCTGTGACGACGACATTCACCGAGTCGGCACCAGTCGCGCCGCTCCCGTTAGTGACAGCGAGCGCAAAAGTGAGAGTCTCGGTTGCGTTCGGTGCCGTGAACGTCGCGTTCGCTGTGTTAGCACCGTTTACAGTGACGGTGGTCCCTGCTGTTTGCGTCCATGCAAACGAAAGGGCGCTACCGCCCGGATCGAAACTCGCCGAACCGTTCAGTGTTACCTGCGAACCTCCGGCCACTGCCTGATCCGCTCCCGCGTTGGCAATCGGCGCATTGCCTGCTCCTGGGCACCCCACGATGAGGCCCAACAATGCGGACAAGAACAATCCGCATCCACCTACAACTGTTTTTCGATTTGATCGCATAGACTTCCCTTTCAAGTTTTTGAAGTTTTGACGACTGGGAGCGAGTCACAGTTACAGGAACGTACTCGCTACGGTGCCCGTGCGGCCCAACTGCCCGAGCGGGGGGGACGGTAGCAGGAATAGCCTGTGAGTCAATTTCTCACGCTGGAATCCTATTGAGGCTGAAATTCTACATCTGTAAGTTTTCCGATGGCGATTTGAATCATGCCCAGTAGCTACAGACCTGAATTCCGCTATCCGCCAGAGAGGTCATCTCCGTGTGCCGCGGTGGCTGTATCTGCCGATTTTGCCGATTGTACCCCGTTCGCCATCATAAATAAAAGATAGATAAAACGACGCATCGTAGACCCGAAGGCGCTATCACCGATCGGAGACGATAGCCATCGGTTGCGGTGTCGCCTTGGTTCAGGGTCGGGGTCGCGGGCCGAGGTTGAGGGTCGCGGGCCGGCTGCCGGGCCGACCCGCGTTGGTGGTATCAAGAACGCATGTTGCTTATCAACCCAGCGCTATCCTATTTGCCGTCCGGCTCAGCGCGTTGCGAGCAAGGCGTCGGCGGTTTGCTTAATCCATTGCGTCATCTTCGGATGCGGGCAGAAGCCGCGACCGTCGGATACGTAGGTTAATCCGTCCAATGTCTCTTTGTATGGGCCGAATCCTGAAACGCGGAACGGAACAACGATCACATTTCCTCCGTTACGGTTTCCGGCTTCTACGTACGCCCTAATGCGACGTTCCGCGTTGATCCGGCGTTCGGGCCAGTCTTCTCGAAGCGTTTCGCACTGGATATGGCGGAACGCGCCGAGCTTGTGGAGGCCTTGCACGCGGAGTCGCATATCAGCGAGCCATCGTTCGTTTTCCGCTTCATCACCGGGACCGTGGGCGAGGATCAGCACGCTTTCTCTCGTCGGATCCGTGCTCAATGCTTTGACTCGGTCCAAAAGGATTTCATCGACCAGCGGCGAGTCGCCCACGCCTTGTTTGCTAAGCATGAACGATCCCTGAGATGCGATTCGGCGAACCGGCTCCATATGATGCCCGCCACCGCCACCCATGTGTGACCCCATGTGCGAATTCGCGTTCATCTTTTTCTTGGGAATGTCGCGAAGACCGAGGATCTGTTCCGTTGGCTTCAGAAAGCTGTCACCAGAGATGAACATTCGGACGACCGCCGTTCGGCGTACGCCCTTTTTCTCCAGTCGCTCGACGGCTTCGCTCATGGTCGAAGCGCGGGCCATTCCGTACGCGATTTCCACCTCGTAGTCCGCTCGCAACGGGGCAACGGTCGCCTCGACGTCGCGATTCCAAGCTTCGCTGCCACCGTGAGCCATGACAAGAATACCCGTTCGCGGACCAGCACACCCGCTCATCATCGCGATCGCCAATAGTACAACAAACCTCATTGCGTCTCTCTCCTGTTTCAAAGACTCAAGTTCATGATCCGGGGCCATCATTTCAGTCCCTATGTCTGTCAGCAATCACGCACAACGCGACTACTATTCGTTTCGTTAGTGGTGGTTCACTGGCGAACACCGCACCGTTCGCTTCGGTCACATTAGAGCAACTTTCAGTCAGCTTTAGCAGGCCTGTTCTTCCGTCCCCCATTTACCAAGGGGGGATCGAGGGGGGGGTGCCCGCGCCACTTGAGTGTTAAGTGCTTTAGATACACCTCATTCAATGGCATAAGCGAAGATCACGGTGCCCTGTGCTTCATGGCGATCTCGTCGTAGGCATCGCCGTTCCAGAGTTTGTTACTCGCCTTGTACGTTCCGCTCATCGGATCAAAAACACCGACTGCAACGCCCTCTTCGTTCGTTTCGTACCCGAGCGCGTCGAGCGTGAGCGCCTCCGCGTGCGTATCAAGGAAGACGACGCTCCCCTTGTTGTTGTGACGCATCTCGACCGGTGAGTACGCATAGATCGCAGCGTCATCCACGCCCGGCGAGACGTCTTTCTCGCGCGGTCCGAACCGCAGCGCGTAGCGTTCGACGGCAAGTCTTGGCGGGTCAAGCGTGTACGAGTGCTTTCCGTGCGTTCGATCTGCGCCGCGACTATCAGCCATTAAGACCGTGCGCGACGCCGATTTGACCACATGCAACCCGACGGGGAAGTTGTCCCACCGGTTTTCGTCCGAGTCGCGTCGCGAGTTACCAAGGTATTGATAGTTATACCCGTACGCCCCGTTGCGAATGTCGAACTCATACTCACTTTGAAGACTCGGGCAGGTGAAAAACTTGTTGGTCATGGTCAGACCAGACTGCCCGCCGACACCGACCGACTTATCGCCAAACTTTCCGGAGCTTTGAATCTCGCCGATAAACGGTTCTATGTCGATCACCGGACCGACCTCATCCGAATCAACAAACCATTGCCAGCGAGGTCTTTCGCGTCCCCACTTGTTGACGTAATTCGCCGTTGCGGAGTTCGGCCTTCCCGAGTCAAGTCGGATCGGGGGCATCTTGTCGCTGTGCGCGTTGACGTAGATCGCCATTCCTGTTCCGAGTCGTTTCATGTTCGCCAGGCAAACCGCCGCCTTCGCCTGCGAGCGCGCAGCCGCGAGCGAGGGCATCAAAATCGAAATCAACAGCGCGATGATCGCGATAACAACCAACAATTCAATGAGCGTAAATGCGTTTCTTTTCCGGTCCATGGTCAAAAGCTCCTGTTGCAAAAGTCAAAACGTTCTGATTCTTGCGATGTCTACATGCGCGATCGGGTCGCGCGTTAAATCAATTCTTCTTCGCCCCGGTTCCGTGCTGCACGTCCCACGCAGAAACCGCCTGACAGACACCCGACGCCTCGCACTCCGAACAAACCTCTTCGTGTATCACGGGCAGATCGCGGCGGACGGCTTTGAGGTCGAGCACGCCGCTCTTTACCAACTGCGCGAGCCGTTCAAATCGATTGACGGTGATCGGACTGACGGAGTGCTCCATCTCGCACGCATCGACCTCAGCCGTTTCCGCGTCAAGCCCAAGGACATCCGTCAGAAACGACTTGATCGTTTCAAACCGCCGCACGATGCACTCTGCGATAAGCAGGCCCGTGGACGTCAGCTTCACCGCGCCGTAATGGTCGTGCATCACCAGCCCGGACTTCTCAAGTTTTTTCAGAACCGCCGAGACCGTCCCCGCCGTCACGCCAAGACCCCGGGCAAGGTCGCGAACGCGACCCAGGTCGTTTTCCCGCTGAAGGCGGTAGAGAACTTTCAAGTACATCTCGTGTGTGGCGGAAAGACCGTCTGGGTGATGCATTTTCTGGTTCCTTGTTTGCGTTTTCTCGCGAGAAGGCGGGGCCGCTCTTCGTGGCCAGTCCGCCCAATCGTCGGGCACACTATACGTCGAAAGTTTGTATCGTCAAACAAAGTTTGACTAAACAAGGAAATTATGTCGGCGCAAACAAATGGGGCGAGAGTAAAGAGGTAC
>JAJRUK010000411.1 GCA_024277835.1 Planctomycetota bacterium
ATGCGTAGGTTGGGTCATCGACCCAACATTCCCCTTCTCTCGTCCTCTGTCGCGTTGGGTCGATGACACAACCGGACTACGAACCCGAATCGGCGGGCAATGCCCGCCCTACCCGGCTAAGCCAGCTAGGGCAGGTGGTTCTTTCGCCCCGAGGCGAAAGGTTTTCCTGCCTCAACCATTTGCCCGCGGGAACGTCGATACAATTCTCTCCGACCCCTGTATGGGTCGCACAGATTGTTCCTCGAATGAGCCGCAACAAATAGGCGACCCATTCAGGGTCGTCGGGCCGGTGGCGATGTCATCCGGGGACGGTGCTGCGTTTACCCCCGGCTACTTTCGAGCAGGCCTTCAGGTTGCAACCCCCAGCATGTCTTTACCTCGCGAGCTAAGCGCAAGTCTTTAACCTTCAACCTTGCCTGGTCAGGCTGTCATGCACCAGTACACACGCACATGGCGATTCAGCCTTGTTACGTGCCTCAGGGCGTGGTTTATACTACAATCAAGCTCGTATGAAACTGCAAAGGGCAAACGGATGCAGCATACACAAAGGAGATCGCCGGTGAGTTGCAATTGCATGTCTACGACACTCCCCCCGAGAGTTATCGCGAGTCGTTTGCGTAATCTGTTGCTGCTTGTTGGAGCGGTTGTTTTCTCGACAACGTTCGCCCTCGCGCAAGAACCGGAGAAAAAAGAAACGCCCGCCGCGAAACCCGCACCCGAGCTTGTCGTGGTCATTGAGGGTCAAGTGACGGACGCCGTCGGGTCGGGTCAAAAAGATGTCGTTATCACCCTCTACGCCAAGAAACGAGATGACACCCGTGGGTCTAAGCTGGCCGAAGCAAAGACCAACCAATATGGCGACTTTGAACTCAAACTCATCCGCCGCGTCGATGGAGACGTGATTGTTGTCTTCGAGAAACCCAAACATAAAAAACCAGTGCGCGAAATCACCCTTTCCAAAGAAGGTGTGATCCCGTTTGTCGCGGAGACGCTCGAAGGCGACGTCCTACTCGTAGGCCACGTCGTTAGCGCGACCGGTGACAAACCCGTCGCCGGCGCGGACGTCTCACTCGACACCGCCTACCGCGAGCGATCTGCAACCACCGACGCCAAGGGCGCTTTCGAGTTCAAAGACGTTGCGCCGGGAAGAGCGACCATCGTCGTCGAAGCAAAAGGCTTCGGTCGCCAGCAACAGCGACTCGCCGCCACAGAAGACGCGGGGAATGTTGCGATCACGCTCAAGCCCGAACGCGTCGTGCATATTGCGATTATGGACGACGCGGGCGATCCGGTGAGCGGTGCGACCGTCGAAGTGTTGGACCGCCCCCGCAACGACATGCGAGCCGCGGTCACCAACAAAGAAGGATTAGCCACCATTTCAGGACTGCACTTCGATGCGAAGATGCTGCTCGTGCGGCTCACCCACGAAGACCACGTCTCCGCCTTCGATTTCGCCGAGCGAATCGACCTACCCAAAGATCGCCATGATTCCGACCATCAACTTTCGATGAACCGCGCAGGGAAGATTCGCGCCAAAGTCATCGACGCCGAAACGGGCAAACCGATCTACGGAGCGCGCGTCATGACCGGCGACAGCGCCTCCGACGACACGCCGCGCGACTGGACCAACGAAAGCGGTATCGCCGACATCACCGGCGTCGCTCCGGGTGGGATGGTCACGACGGTCCACGCATCTGGCTACGCGCCAACGCTTTCGATCGTGGTCGTGAAAGTCGGCGAGACGGTGGACGAGGAATTCGAACTTGAAATAGCGTCCGTCATCAAGGGTCGCGTCGAAGACGATCGCGGAAACCCGATCCCCGGCGTCGAGATCGTCGCGACCCAATGGCGAGGATTCGATACGCTCGGACTAAGAGCCATGACCAACGCCAAAGGCGAGTTCATCATCGAAAACGCGCCGGATGACGAGTTTCAAGTTAGCGTCCGCGCGCCGAAGGCAATGCCGTCAGCCCAATCCCTACAGGCATCCGCGTCCGAGATTGTCTTGGAACTCAAACTCTCCGTTCTCCGAGCGATGGCCAAGCAAGCCGGGGAAGTCAATCAACCCAGAATTGGCGACCCAGCCCCAGCCATCACGCTCACCACGATCGCTGGCAAGAAGATCAATCTCTCGCAGTTGCGCGGAAAGGTCGTTGTGCTCGACTTCTGGGCGACGTGGTGCGCGCCGTGCGTCGAAGCGTTACCACAGCTCATCGCGATCAATGAGAAATTCAAGAACCGAAAGGACTTCATGATCCTCGGAATCAGTCGCGACTTCGACGAAAGCGATTTACGCAGTTTTCTAAAAAGCAATCCCGGTGTCAGTTGGCCCCAGGTCGTCGGTGACGATAGTGGCAGTGAGGAGCTTGCCAAAGAACTGGGCGTGACCGGAATTCCTGCGATCTTCATCATCGGTACCAATGGGAAAATCGCGGCCACTGACCTCCACGACTCACAACTCGAAGCGCGGCTCAAGATATTCCTCAAGTCTCAAGAGTAAACCGATTCGCCCAATGCGCCCCATTTCGGAGCGCTTATCTGGATGAACGCGATATTTTCTTTATCCTCGCCGCTCATGAAGTAGCAATGTACAAGGGTTGACGCGACGAGTACGAAAAAGAAAGGCGCGATATCACCTTTCGAAGACGCTTGCTCGCGGTTTTGAGTCAATCCCAAGGACCGCTTTCATCTGTCCCCTATTTGCAGCGCAGAACTTCGCGATTTTCTGCACACGTCGCGTACCACTTCGCCCGACATTTACGAGCAGATAGAACTGGACAGTCGAGCACGCTCTAGACGATCACGCGACGGCGCGCGACTGTGATACATATGCGGACCTTCGCGCCCTGATTTCGAACGTGACGGCGTTGCACGCCCCTGTTTTTTCTTGACTCACAGCAACGAAATCGCTAGTTTTGCGGGAGTCAGCCCTCTGGCTGACCTGTCGGTTTCGCAGTTCGCGAGACAGATTGGTTTTTTGGGATAGGGAAGAATGCGTCGTCAATCTTGTCAGGGTATTCGCCTCGTTTTCCACAGGCGTTCTGGCCGCTACGCGGATGGCCATTGTTCCAACAGAAATACGTTCCACGTTCGTGCGGTGTTGTGCGAATCGTTTTCAACTTTTCCGGCGCGGCGATCCCCGGCGCATCGCGGTGGAAAAATACCAGCGTCTGTCAATCTTTGATTACTCGGAGGAAGAAACAATGAAGCCCCTACAAACTCGTCTCAGCATCCTATTCGCAGCGGCCCTTGTCGTTCCAGCACTGGCCGCACCCGGACCGGGCGTGATCAAGCCTTGGGAAGACAACGGCGTTGCGATCGATACCAATCGACCCATGTCCGGAACCTCATCTGCGTCAGCAACCGGTGGTGTGGGTCTTCTCACGGCAGGCGCAAATCACGTCATCTCACAGCAGTGCGTTGATAACGGTTGGGGTTGGCCCCACGCGAGTTGCTCGGCTACGTACAACAACATCACCGCACCCATTGCCATGGGATTGTTGGACGCCTACTCCTTCACCGGCGATGCAACCCATCTCGCGGCTGCTGTTGCCGCGGGCAACTTCGACCTGACCGCACAATACACGACAGGCGAAACGCGACTCGGAGCGATGACGGCCTACTTCATGGTGCAACTTTCCGCCGTCAGCGGCGACCCAACCTATAGCAACTTTGCTGCGACCAGCTTCTTCGCCGCACTCGACGCCGGAACCTACGGCCCTACGCCTGTCAATACCGCCGGATGGATCGCATCTGTACAGGCGGCTCGCACGGGCACCTGGAACAACCTTCGCCCGTGGGAGTTCAGCACCATCGCTAGCACCGCGACGGCCATTGGTGTCGCAGGGCAAGATGCGCTTTTCACCCAGGCGATCCTCGACGGTCTCAACACGCTCGACAACACGCAGCCCTACGTTGTCTACAGTGACATGATCGGTCTGGCTGGCGGCGTGCGTGGTCTCGCACTCACCGGAACAACGACATTCCCGCCGATCGTCAGCCCCCTTCATCCGCTGATCAACGGAATCGACAATCTGAAGGATCTTGCAGACGTGCTCGCAGGTCTGCAACTGACCAACGGCGCTTGGCATTGGCACTCGAATATCCCCGGTCCCCTGGCTTGGGATCAGGATGCTCAGTCGACCGCCTATGCTGTCTTGGCGCTTGTCGCAGCCGACCCGCTCGTTTCTTCTGATTATTGCAGACACATCTGGAAGGGTGCAATGTGGAGCGAAGGCGTTCGATTGGCTGACGGCGGGTTCGCCAGCTATCCCGGTGGACCCTCGAACGTCGAAGTCGAGGCTGAAGTGCTGTCAGCATTCGCCGCCGCAGGTGCCCCGACGGTCCCGTCCGTTTCGACGTGGGGTCTGATCGCCCTGACGCTCGCCGGAATGATCCTTGGAACGCGCATGTTTATCCGGGCACGAACGGCCCAGAGCGCCTAGTAAGTTTCATGGCGACTGACGTTGGTGATTGGTTACAATAGCCC
>JAJRUK010000412.1 GCA_024277835.1 Planctomycetota bacterium
GATGAGGGTGCGCGATGGGTCGCCTACGACTGTTCGGAAGGTTAGGCTTCGCTTGCCTTCGCCGACGGATTTTCCTTCGTAGCTGGTTACGAATCGGACTTGCCGCAGCAGTGGATGCGAGAATGCGGACAGGGCGCTCGTGATGGCGTCGAAGCGTACCGACTTATCAACGAGGATCGAGAAATCGAGTTCAACGAGGGGGTATGGGGGGATCGTGCCGGGTTTTTCTGTTTTTCTTTCGCGATTTGCTAGCGATTCGATCCAGATTTCTGCCCAAGCGATGGACCAGGCGGACAGGTGCTCGTCCATCGTGCGACGCAGCGGTAAATCAACAACGCTGACTCTGCCAACGGTGTCTTTACCGAGGATGACGTTGGCTGTTCGCTTCGGATGTTCCCATGGGCGGGTGCCAGTGGGTGACGCTGTTTCAAAACGACACGCCTCTCCGAACCTTTCCCACAACCATCCCGAGAGCGATGCCTTGAGATCCTGATCGAGCTTGGCTTCTTCTTTTTTGCCTTTGGCTGCTCTGATGAAGCCGGCGTGTCTGTATTCTTTGTCGCCCTGTTTATCCGGGGTGAAGACGCTGCCGATTTCGAAGATGGATAGCGATGGGAAGTAGAAGCGGTTTTTCACGACCGATGCGAGAAGGCCTGGCATGAGGGAATGGCGAAGGCGGTGCAGACCGTCGGCGGCGGCGTTGCGGACTTCGATGCAATCGCCCGGGTCGTAGCCTAGCTGGGTGATCCAGGGGCTATTGTACCAGAGGTAGCCATGGATTTCGTTGAACCCGCAGACGTTGGAGAAATATCGAAGGGTCTGCTGCTCTAGCTCGTGCATCGGGTTGACTGGAAAATGGCGAACGGTTGTGTGCGGGAGTTTTGGCTCGATGGTGTCGGAGCCTGCGCAGCGGGCGATTTCCTCGATGACATCGGCTTCGATCGAAACGTCGCCGGTCGCGCGGAACGTCGGGACATGCACCGTCCACTTTTCATTGCTGTCTGTGCCACTTGCGTCGATTTTGAATTCCAGCTGGCTTAGCAGTTTCGACGCTTCGTCGCGGGAGACGCTTCTGCCAATGATGCGGGCGACGTGGTTGGGATCGACATCGACCGTGACCCCGACCATGACCCCGACCGTGTTTTTCGGGTAACTGTCGCTGAATCGACTTGTCAGCGTGAGCTTGGGGTACATTGGTTTCGCAAGTTCGATGAATCGTTGGATCGAGAGGGCGGTGTGCGCTGGGTCGAGGGATTTTTCGAAGCGGGCGCTGGCGTCGGAGCGCAAGCCCAATCGTCGCGCGGTTTTTCGGATGGTTGTGCCGTTGAAATTTGCGGATTCGAGGAGCAGCGACGTTGTCTTTTCGGTGACTTCGGATTCGAGTCCACCCATGACGCCAGCGAGTGCGACGCTTTTCCCTTTGCACTTGATCATCAGGTCGTCGGGGAGGAGTTTTCGTTCCATGCCGTCGAGGGTCGTGAACGTCTCGCCTTTTTTCGCCCATGCGACTTCGATTTGGCTGACCTTGGCGGCGTCGAAGGCGTGCATGGGTTGTCCCAGGTCGATCATGATGTAATTCGTGAGATCGACCAGGCCACTGATGGGTCTGAGTCCGACGTGACCGAGGCGGAGCTGCAACCAGAGGGGGGCGGGTTGTGTGGGAACGCCGGTGACGATGAGTCCGCTGTATCTTGGGCAGGCGGTCGCGTCGTCGATTTGTATTTCGATTTCGGGGAGGTCGTTTGACGAAAGATCGCCTACCGGGATCACCGGGTAGGGTTTGAGCGTGGTGCCGAGGATGGCAGCCATTTCGCGGGCGATGCCGTAGTGGCCCCAGAGGTCGGGGCGGTGGGTGATGGATTTATTGTCAACCTCCATGACCCAGTCGTTGAAGATGTCGGGGTCCAGAGCGGTGCCGGGTTCGATGCTTGGCGGCAGGAAGATTGCTTCCTGGATGGCTAGTGCGATTCCGATTGACTCGCCGGGGAGGATCATGCCTTCGCTTTTGATTCCGGAGACGCTTGTTGCGGCGATTTTTCCGAGTGATGCGACGTGTGCGCCGGTGGGTGCGTAGACGACGTTTGCGCCGATCGGGAGGACCGGCGAGATGGTGACCGTTTCGATGGTCTTGCCGCCGATGTCTAGCGTGGCGATTTTTTTTGTTTTGGAATCGGGGGCATTGGTGACGGCGACGATGCGTGCGCAGATGAGGCCTTTGGCGGCGATGTCGATTTTTTCAAAGGAGTCGACCTCGGCGGTGGTTCGGGTGAATCGTTCAGCCAGTTCGCGCGGATCGAAGTCGTCGGGGATGTCGACGAAGTCACTTAGCCAGTTGAAGGAGATATACATGGTTGTTTTGTGCGATCTATTTTTGAGGCGGCATGGCGGCGCTTCGCTTGGCCATGGCACCCACCTTACAAAGACAATCCGAGCGGCGAGCGCAAGCGACCCGCGTCTTCGAGACGCAGCACGCGCCGCAACCACGAAGGACGTTCATTGCGGGCATTTCGCCGTGAGGACACCCGGCGCTGGCGCTTAGGGCTCGGTTCATGTCAACGATTCTCAAAGTTCTCCACGCCGAAGCGAGCGCAATGCACCGGTTCCAAACCGGTGCCACACTTTGTCATTAAAATCAATCTATTGGCTAAGATAGTCCCTCGCCGGCGATGATGGGGCCTCCGAGTCTCATGGGGGAGACGATGGGCCTCAGGTCGCCGGAGTTGAGTACGCGGATGTCGCGGATGCCGTATTTCATCATCGCGAGTCGCGTTAGACCGAGACCAAACGCGAAGCCGGTATACTTTTCTGTATCAATGTTTCCCGCTGCGAGCACCTTGGGATGGACCATGCCCGCGGGTAGAATTTCGACCCAGCCAGAGTTCTTACACGTCGGGCAGCCCGATCCGCCGCAGATTTCGCAGTTCATGTCGATCTCGATGCCCGGTTCGACAAACGGAAAATAACCCGGGCGAACGCGGAGCTTGACGTCTCGTTGCATGACCTCGCGAAGGAGCATCTGCGAAAGGGCGATCAGGTTGGGCAGCGAGATGTTCTCGTCGATCATTAGCCCTTCGATCTGGTGGAATGTGTTTTCGTGCGAGGCGTCGAGCGTTTCGTAGCGGAAACATCGACCGGGGGCGATGACGCGAAGCGGCGCACCAAACTTTTTCATCGAGCGATGTTGTACTGGCGAGGTATGCGTGCGGAGGACCATTTTGTTCACGAGGAAGAACGTGTCCTGCATGTCGCGTGCGGGGTGGGTCGCGGGGATGTTAAGCGCTTCGAAATTGTTGTGCTCTGATTCCATCTCCGGGCCCGCTTCGACGGTGAACCCGAGACGTTCGAAAAGTCTTTCGACGTCCCATTGGACGGCGGTGACGGGGTGGACGCTGCCCATTGGCTTGGGGATGCCAGGGAGCGTCGGGTCGTAGCTTTCTGCCTGAGACTGCTCGGCGGCGATGTCAGCCGATTGAAGCTCGGCGAGTCGGGCGTCGAGCGTTGCCTTGATTCGCGCCTTGGCTTTGTTGACGAGTTGGCCTACTTGTCCGCGCTGATCGCCGGGGTAGTCGCGGATGTTGCCGAGCAGCGAGCCGAGGGAGCCTTTTTTCCCGAGCACAGCGGTATCGAGCGTGCGCAGGGCGTCGGCGGTTGTTACATCTGGTAGCGAGGATGCGACTTCCGCCTCGACTTCGGCGATTCTTTTGTTGAGTCTTTCGAGGTCCATTTATGGGTTACTTCGGGTTATGCAAGACGTACCTATTCGCTTCGTTTCATCGCGTCACAAGCGGAGCGAAGCTTAGGGGTTGACGGGAAC
>JAJRUK010000031.1 GCA_024277835.1 Planctomycetota bacterium
CCGGGAGCCTTCCCTCGACGGGCGATACGCGGTCTTCCGCAATCAGCGCGGTCAGGTCCAACCCGATCCCCGCCAACAGCTCGCCAAGTCGGGCTGAACTTTCAAAAATCGGAGCACGAAGCAAAACACGGCAGCGCACGTTCGGACGAGCGAGAAGCTCCGCGAGCAAGTAGTGCCCGAGAAACCCGGTCGCGCCGGTTAAGAAGATTTCGGTCGGTTCACGGATCATGCGTTCACCTCGCGCGTTTGTGTTTCTATTCTCCGATTGGTTGGATGGTGATTCGGTTGCGATTCGATAGAGACTGAAACCAATGCACCATTACACGACGAGCCAGCTCCGGCGGTGCATCCGAAGCAGTGGCTCGCCGTGTTGATCTCTCGACGCCGAAGCAACGCGGCATCGAGATTGCGGATGTGGTCGGGCAGACCGTGCGTGAGCGGGCGGTCTGTGACCTGGTTAAAATCGCAGTCGAAAAGACGCCCGTCGTATCCGACCGAAAGCGTTCGCCGACACATCATCCCGTCTGTTGCGTCCGGGTTGAACTCGCCGACGAGTTTTGTCATGTATTTCGACCACTGTCCTTCGCGCTTCAGGAAATGCTCGAAGCGGTTGATTGGCATGTTGTTCATCACGAAGAGTCGATCGAACACGATGCCGTAGCGGTCGAACAACTCTCGCTTGTAGCGCTGTTCCAACGCGTGCTGTGATCCGCCGAGGTCGGTTCCTGTCGGATTGAAAACAAGGTTCAGCGTCAAACCGGTTTCGGGTTTGGCGTAACCCAGTTCGTTGAGTTTTTGCAGGGCGGCGATGCTTTTTGCGAACGTACCTCGGCCTCGCTGAGCGTCGGCGACGTCCGCGTCGTCGGAGGGCAGTGAGGCTGTCACATGAATTCCGTTCTCCGCCAAGAACTCCGGTAAGTCTTCTTGGCCCGGTTCGAAGAATATTGTCAAGTTGCATCGATCAACGACCCGGCAACCCATTTGAGAAGCTTCGCGCGCGAGGTATCGAAAATGGGGGTTCAGCTCTGGAGCGCCGCCGGTGATGTCGAGCGTTTCGATGTCGAAGCGGCGAATCGCACTTAGAACATGGTCCACCGTCTCGCGCGTCATCTCCTCAGTTCGATTCGGACCCGCGTTGACGTGGCAATGGTTGCAAGCCTGGTTGCATCGCCAACCGAGGTTCACCATCAGCGTGGAAAGACCGAGCGCTCGAAGCTTCATCGGTCTTCGACTTGTCGCGTGACCGGCGAAGCAGCGTCCGCCGATGTTTTCGAGCGCCTGATGTGGGAGTTCGGCGGTTCCACGATCGTCGAGGGATTTTCCTGACTGGCTGCGTTCGACGATGGAGTTCGCAGCCACTTTTTCGTAGTGTATCTCGTTTCCGCCAAAGAGCGTTTCCAACGCGACCCAAAACGCGGCGAGCCACGCTTCACTCGCGGTAGCGGGACCGGTTTCGAGATCGTTCAACCAGAATTGCGACCATGCGCTCCGCCGCCACGACCGATACGTCGCTCTTGCATCCTCGCCGACTTTTCCCGGTTGCGGTCGGGGCAGTCCAAAAGCGACGTCACTCTTGAGGAACTGAATCTCCGATTCCGCCCCGGCGCAAAGGCAATGCGAGAGCACGACACGTCGCGACGGCACATGGTAGACGATCGAAACCGCAACAAGAGAGCCTGCCTGAAGCACAGACGCATTCGTCGGGAAGATCAATTGAACAAAGTCGTCATCGAGCTTCTTGACTAGACGCGGGCGCTCGGCGACGGCGAAACCTCCGCGTTGGGCGTAGGCGATTTCCGCTCGCCACTCGTCGCTGGAAATGATGTCGCGGACGATGGCGGCGTGTTTCTCACTTAACGGCACTGTAGAAGCTGGCGTCGTCGCCACCATCATATCGCGCGGTCGCGCGGGGTCTGGATGATCAAAAAACGGGCTACCCCATTTGCACTCAGAGCATCCCGAGCAAAAGTAGAGACGCTGCAACGCCCAGTAGTACCCCTCGCGCCATCGGCGACTCGCCTCGTGTTCGCCGAGGAGAGACTGCTCTTGAGCGAAACGATCCCAGAGCGCGATCTTGTGCTCGATGATGCGCCGACTTGCGCGGTCACCGTCTTGACCCTCTTGCGACTTGGGGGCAGCCATCGGGCCATCGAGATGTCGAACGAGCGGGTTCACGCCGGGGCCGGCGTGCATCGGATGCGCGTAGAGCGTTCGATCTGCCCGCCGATCGAACAAGCAAACCACCGACGCAATTGCGCCGTCTTCGACTGGCCCGCCCGTGACCGCAAACATCAATCGGACGAGAACATCGGAAATATCTTTGTACACGATCGGCTGCGGATCAATCTTCAACCCTTGGCGATCAAGAACGAAACGAAGCGACGACATCGGTTTGCTATTGAGCACCGACGACGTAACGTCCGCCGCCTTGGGTTTGTGTCTCTCAAGGATCGGCAGCGCATAGAGAGCGAGGTCTTCATAAGTGTCGTGCATTAGGGTTGCCTTTCGTGTGCGTTTTGCACGGCATGAATGTCGAGACTCTGCAGGTACGTAATCACTAACCACATCTGTTCGCGCGTAAACTTGTCGCCGAACGCGGGCATTGCCCTTGTTTTTTCGTCCGGATACTGAACGACATCGCCAGCGCCATCGCGAATCACGCGGAACCACTTACGCGGTGCGCCGCGATGAAGCGTGGCGGCGAAGCGTTTTCCAAACGTCTTGAAGTCTGTCGCCGGATGGTCGGGGAGCGTGGCAGGCCCCTGCCCTCGCGCGTCATCACCGTGACATCGGGCACAATGAAGTTTGTACAGAACCGCCCCGCGGCTTACCGCCTGTGGGTCGTTGTGTGCGTCAAACGGGTTGCGGGTCATGCTAAGGGTGCTATCGGTGCGAATGATCGCCTCGGGCGTCGCGTCGCGCTCACTAGCCATCCAATTGACAAAGGCCCTTTGTCCATCACCGTTTGAAGCGTTCAGGAATCGAACGTACTCATCCTGATCTCGTGGATCGATGGCGCGCCGCAACGGTTGTGGTCCCGCACAGCTTCCGAGTAGAAGCGTAGACGAGACGATCGCCACGATCCACATGAAACTCGCACGATAAGAGAGTGTTAATCTGATTTCATTCTTGCGGCGCATCGGCACACTCCAATGGTGAGGTTGCCTCGGCGCACATTGCGGAGGAACACACAAGTTTACACGCGGCCACATATTCCGACGCAAATTCGGGGGGAAAGACTTCCAGCATGTATTCATTCTCGATCCAGAACTCGATGACACGAAAGACACGTCTGCGATGGATTTCGGCGCGCCATCCGTAGGCGCGGGCGATCTCCATTGCGCGTTCGGGGCTGACGGACACGCTGATCGCTGTGTGCGACCCGGTGAATCGCGCTGGCGCGTCGCTGTCGGTCAATTCGCATGGTTTTTCTGGTTCACCTGGGCGAAGCTCGATTTCCTTTCTATACAGCTCAATCAGCGATCCGGGCTGCCCGAATGTTACGAAATAGCAACCGGGGTGAAGAAAATCGAACGTTACCCCTTCAAGAAGCTCCGCCAGTGCTTGCGCGACTCGCTTCGGGTCTCGAACAGGAATCGACGTGTGGAGGATTTGCATTGGCTGCACCTTCCAATTTGCAAGTCATGTCTCCGTCGCCTCGAGCGAACATCCGCGAGGCACATTTAAAGCGTACCCCAGAACTTGTCGAAGTCGTGAAAAACTGCAAAAGTTGCAGTGGATTCCCATTGCTCGCGTGGTCATGTTACGATGCTGACGCGATCACTATTGGAGATGCTGATGACTCTCGCGAAAAGAATGACTCTCAAGATAACCGCGCTTGTGGCGGCGCTCGTTCTCGTCGCTGCGTCGGCAGCGTGGGGTCTTCTCGCGGCACGCACATCGGTGCGTATCGCTTTGGATGAGTACGTCGAGTTGCGAATGATCCTCAACCTTGAGGAACACCTCATGGTCGCACGGGGCATGCTCGACACCGAAACGACGCCGGCAGCCGCGAACGCAGAGCTATCAGCGGCGATGAGCGAGTTGCAGAACTTCATCGGTTTTCAAGATCAACAGCACAGAGACATCGCTCCTCACGAAGACGAGGAGGACAGGTATCTCGAAACGTTCGAGACGGACGTGCGCAAGGTGATGGCACTTCTGGCGACCCAATCCGGTGCGTCCGATTTAGCGGAGGCGCTGGCAGGTTTGGAGGCAGCGCAGGTACAACTCAAACATCTCGCCACCGAAATGGACGAGACGATCGCTTCTTCGCAAGTCGAATCAAGCCGTACACTCCGGTTAACGCTGATCGCGCTGGCGCTCGTCTCGTTTGCCATGGTCGTCGCGACCGTACTCGTCAATATCGCGTTGTATCGCAGTGTGGTCATACCGATACGCCGTCTTCGCGATACCGCAAAATCCATCGCGTCTGGTCGGTTCAACGAACGTCTGCCACTTACGAGCGACGACGAGTTCGGACAACTCGCCAGAGATTTTAATCAAATGGCGTTGGAGCTTGACGACCTGTATCGCGATTTGGAGCTGCGCGTTCGGGAAAAGAGTCGAGAGCTTGTTCGTTCGGAGCGACTCGCCGGGGTGGGGTATCTTGCTGCGGGCGTTGCGCACGAGATCAACAATCCGCTCAATATTATCTCAGGGCATGCTGAACTGACGCTACGGCGGTTTCGTAAAGTAGATAGTGGACCGAACACGCAAGCGACGGAACAGGCGTTGCGCATTATTCGCGACGAATCGTTTCGATGTAAAGAGATCATCGAAAAACTCTTGTCACTGTCTTCCGGTGGAGATGTCGAGCGAGAACGTGTCTCTCTCGATCAGATCGTCGATGACGTTGCTACGATGCTTGCGTCGCTAAAGCAATACCGAGGTCGCAAGGTGCGGGTCGAGTTTGACCCCGGATCAAACGTCTTGGGCAATGAAACGGAACTCAGGCAAGTCGTGCTCAATCTTGCCATCAACGCTTTGGAAGCGGTCGAACCAGACGTCGGCGAAGTCTCGTTTCAAGGCAGGCGCTACAACAGTACAATCGAGCTTGTTGTTTCGGACAATGGGCAGGGCATGACGCCCGACGTGCGAGAGCATGTGTTCGATCCGTTCTATACACAACGGTCGGCGTCAAAGAAGCGCGGCCTTGGGCTTGGGCTGTCGATCACGCACGCTATTGTCGAATCGCATGGCGGGCGAATCACCGCGCAGAGCGATGGTCCAACGCGTGGGAGTTGTTTCACGGTCGAGCTTCCAGCATTTCAGGAGGAGAAAGACAAGACTTGACCCAATGTCTCAAGCCAACCGAGGAGACGACCGTACTGATTGTCGAGGATGAATCGCGCCTTCGCGATGTTCTTGTGTCGAGCGTCGAAGAGTGCGGGTTTCTTGCAAGAGCGGCGCGTGCCGCAGAGGACGCAATCGCGATGATGGAACAGGATCCATGCGATATTGTCATGCTTGATCTAAATCTTCCCGGCATGGACGGACTTCGCTGCTTTGAAATCATCCGCGAACGCTGGCCGGCGACGTCCGCTTTGATTCTCACCGGATTCGGAACCGTTGAAGCGGCGCAGAGAGCGATTCGACTGGGCGTTGTGGAGTTTCTAACCAAGCCCGCGTCGTTAGGTGACATCGAACTGGCACTCCACCGAGCCTGGCGCATGCGATTTGAAGTGCCCAAGAAACACTCCGAAGATCAACCCCAAGAGCAGCCCGAGCACATTCCACCGATCTCAACAGAGGAAACCGCAGGCGTCACTCAACGCGATGAACCTCAAACGATGCAGGAAATCGAATACGAGTGCATTATGGCAGCCTTGGAACGACACGGCGGCAACCGGACGGCAGCAGCCAAGGAACTGGGCATGAGCGCCCGCAAGCTTTATTACCGGTTGAGCGAATACAAAGACACCCGACGCGAATAGCGATTCCGAATCTAGACCGCCAATCGCCTGATCGCTCAGCTAGTGTAGCGTCTCACATTTTATGCCACGTAATGGTACCTGTCTTGCTGGGTCTTCTTCGGGAGGATCCGAGCTATGCGTCGAGCTGTTTGACTTGTACTGACTGACGTTGAACGACAGACCTTGGAGTCGTGGCTCGCTGGAGAAATCGGTCGCTGAGGATCACTTATTCTCTGTGTCGATGAGAAGAGCCAGATTCAGGCCCTCGACCGAACGCAGCCGAGCTTGCCGCTCAAGAAAGGGCGCTGCGGAACCATGACGCACGACTACCAACGTCATGGTGCGACAACGTTATTCTCAGCCCTGCACGTGGCCGAGGGGCGGCTCATTGGCAAGTGTTTCAAAAGACATCGTCAGCAGGAGTTCCTCAAGTTCCTGAACCTGCTCGCCCTACAGACGCCGCCGGAGCTCGATTTGCATCTGATCGTGGACAACTACGCGACACACAAACACGCGAAAGTGCGGGCTTGGCTTGAACGTC
>JAJRUK010000032.1 GCA_024277835.1 Planctomycetota bacterium
CGCAACGACAGCGCCCGGTGATTCTTGAATGCTCCGCTCAATCGCAAACGTCCGCCCGGGAAGGACAGCTCCGAACTGTCTGGCGGCATGCTCTTCTAGCCCGCGAGAGACGAAGAAAACCCTTGTAGCATCAACCGGAGAAAGCGCCTCCCAGAGCATCGGAAACCCGTCGCGACCGATGACAACACGAACGCCACGACCCAGAACCTGCGCGTCAATCGAATGATAGAACCAGACGTACAACACTTGATCGTACGCTTGACCTCCGATTGATACCGTCGAGGTGGCTGAGTAAACCGCCGCCCCGCTCGAGTCACAGATACCCTGCTCGGCGGGCGTACAGATGAGCGTGTCGCGCGCCGGTTTTTTCGACGTAGCCTCATCGATGATGAGCGGGACAAGCTCGCGTTCCAACCCGGTCATCGCGTGGTCGCCCGGTTTGTAGTAAACCCCCAAGGCGAATTCCGCCGTCGTTCGCGAACGAACGCGGGCCGCAACGACGGGGTCATAGGATCGAGACGCGTTGCAGCCTATCACGTGCGTCACGCTACTCGCTAGCAGAAACATTCGATACAAATGTTGTCTTTTTGTGTTCAACGAATCTACTACCTCGCCTTTGCGCGTACGCAATTAGATGAATCGAGCCAGCGCGCGCTTCGATTCTTAAACCGAACTCTACCGAATTCGTAGCGCTCTGCCATTTTTTTTCGTTGTCACCCCCCCCGTAGCGATACTGAAAGCAACGATGTTGTAGTCACACTGTACTCATTTCACAGCAGGTGCGTTTTCCGACAAATATTTTTCTTGCGTAACAGGCCACAAAGGTGCACAATGAGATTTCACATTGCTGTCCTCGTTCCGATCGGGTCGGGTCGTTTTTTTGATCGTTGCGGGGCACTGACAACTCGATGGGAGCAAGAGTCATGGAAGCACCAACGCAAGATCACGGTTCAATAGGGTCGGCTGGGTCTGACGACGCGATCAAGGAATCGATCGCTTCGCTGAACGAACTGGTCAACGCCGACGCCGACCGATTGGTCGACGATGAATTCTTCACAGATGTCGCGGATGAACTGGGCGTGCTGCACGCGCGCTTCCGGTCTCACGCAGCCACCGACCTGTTCGGACCAGCCCGCGAGGCGAGCGACAGCTTTCCGCCGGAGCTTTCGGGCGATCTTGAGCGATTACGGAGCGAGCATCAACAGATTCTGGGTCTACTCGACTGGCTTTCGCAGCGTGTCGAGTGGATTTCTCAGCGAACGCTCGAAGACAAAGACGTCTTCGTACTGCGGGCGAGAGAATTGATCGCCGTACTCAACCGCCACATCGCCGAGGAAGACCGCTTGTTCTATCTCGCGCTTTGGCGAGATACCGGCGGCGAAGGATAGACAGTCCTAACGCGCCCCTGGCGCGACTAGAGGGAGTTCAACCAAGCTCGCACGCGCTCCGCGCCTGCGGGCTTTGTTGTCGCAGGTCGATTCACTCGATGAGGCGACCAATCATGTCAACGGTCAGGTCGCTGAGCTTTTCGACGATCAAGTCGGCTGCCCCAAGTGCGTCACGCGTTTGATACAGACAGACCCCGATCGGTTTCGTCCCGGCTGCCATCGCGGCTTCAATCCCAACGGGCGCGTCTTCGATCACAACACATCGCGAAGGAGAAAGACCGAGCCGCTCGCATGCAATTGCGAAGACCTGTGGGTCTGGTTTCCCGCGCGTGACATCATCGCCGCTAACGATCGTCGCGATAGTCTTGTCCGCACCCAGCGCAGAGAGAATCAACTGAATGTTATCGAGCGGTCCTGATGACCCGATCGCCAGTTTGCAATCCGCCGTATTCAGTTGCTCGATTAGATCGGTCGCGCCTTCGACAAGCGGCGGGTTGTCGCGCACCAGATCGCGGTAGAGTTTTTCCTTCCGCGAAGCAAGCGTTCGCAACCTTTCGCCGCTCACGTCACCGAAGAGGCGCGGGATGATATCGCTGTTGTGTCTTCCGAACGTGTCGGCGATCTGTTTCGCGGAAATCGCGACGCCCGTTTCTTCACTCAGAAGTTCCCAACTCCGAAGATGAGGTTTCGCCGAATCGACAAGCACGCCGTCCATGTCGAATATCACACCAATGTCTGCGTGCTGCGTCACTCGCACCGGCCCTCCTTCCTTTTCCTTGGTTCAAAGCGGGAATGATAGCGGGTAAGATCAACCTCTGCACGGTCTCTGGCGATGTTTGTCAGGGATTGCCGCCGAACGTGTCAGGTTTGGACATGTCGATGACACGCCTGTCGATAATGAAACTCTTCACGTAAAGGCCCATCCACATCAACGACATGATGCAGGCACCGATGACAAGACCCTCGGCAGCGCCCTTCGCTCCACGAATTGGAACGAGGAGGAAAAGTGGCACAAGCCGGCCAACGAAGTTGATGATCGTCACGATCGGAAGAACGACGGGCGAAAGAAATTTTGACGCGAAGGGCCTACACAGCGTGCCAATGTTGAAGATCGCAAAGCCCAGCATAACGAGAGGCCACAAGAGTACCGCGCCCTCAGCGACGTCGGGATAAAAGATGCGAACGAGCGTCGGTCCGATTAAGTAACCAACGCCAAAGATCGCCATCGCCGACGCCAGAACGCCGAGGATGTAGCGCGAATAGAAACGCCGATCGAGCTGATCAACGCGCTCGACCCGACCTAGCAGACTCAGCACCAAGTTGGCAAGCAGCGTTCCGGGGATGGCTACCAGCGCTGCCATCGATGCCGCGGCGAAGTAGGTGGTAACGATGTCGCTGGTCGCTGCGTCGCTCGGTGGGAACCAGTGGCCTAGAAAGACGCGATCAAGATAGCCCGCAGAAAGCGTGATCGCGGCGGCGACGGAGAGTGCAGGCCAAACCTTCGTTGCCTCGCGCGCGAACCGGAGACTGAAGAACGGTTTTTGCAGCAATACGCCTCGGTCAAGCCAGATCACAACGCAAAGCGTGATCGTTGCCGCTAGAAAGTGTGCGATTGCGATCCCAGAGATGTCCATCGCGTAGTAGAGGGGGATCGCGAGAAACAGTAGCGCAGACTGCACGCCGTGGACAATCGCCATGCGCGCGAAATCTCTACGGACTCTGTAGGGCGCAAGCGACGTTTCCACGACGTTCGTGAGCATCAGGTAGAGTGCAAGAATCGGAAGAAGGCGGGCGACAACCGGGTCGTCGCCGAAAACGCCGGCGATCATATGAGTGCCGAAGACATAGACGAGTGCAATCGGAATCATGGCGACGAAACTCAGCACCATCGTCGTTCGAACAAGAAGCGCCTGGTCGTCTTCGTTCTGCTTGACGAGATCGCGGATGATGTAGCCAATCAGACCGTTGCTCGGCGCTAGCCCGACCATGAGAATCGCCCCGAGCGCTAGGACGAACGAACCAAACGTCTCAACACCGATGATTTTGGCGAGGATGGGGAAGAGAATGAGGCGCGGAACGCCCATGCTGATGAACTGGTCGAGAACCGTCCAGCTAAAGTAACGCCCCAATGTGAGTATGCGAGACATTGCGACGTTGTTGCCTGCGGTCCAAGGGTTCGCGAGCGAGCACGATACGGTCTGGCTCTGCGTGGTCGCGTAAGTGTACTACGGTAGTATCGGCTCGGCGGTTCGGTCGAGACGACTGGAAGGCGTCGAATTGTTGTTGCGCGGCTGACTTTCAGCCAGCTTCTCCACTGACGAGATGCCGGGGCTACGCGCGTAGGGCAGTTCGCCGACGTTTTCAAGAACATCCCGAATCGATCCGAACCGCCAAGTCGATAGGAGCTGTGCGATCTTATCGACGAATCCGCGGCGACCAAGACCCTGGTGCAAACGGAGTCGGAGCGGGATATCGCGATCGAGTGATGCGATTTCGTTCGGGTTAAATTCGTAGGGGTGACAGTAGATGGTTGCGGGGTGACCCAGGCGATGCAGTTGATTGATCGTCCGGCGGATCATCGTAAACGGAAAGAGTCGAAAGTATCCGCCGCCGCCCAGAGGGATCGTCTTGCCAAATGCGCGATACGATGCAACGGGGATCTCGATCAGCTCGCCACCATTGGGCGTTCGCAGTTTGTGTGGAAAACGCGGAGCGCCGGCGATACCGTAGCGGGAAGTCTTGGCAGGATTGATCGACGAATCAAATGTGAACCCCGCGTCAACGAGCGCATCGAGTGC
>JAJRUK010000033.1 GCA_024277835.1 Planctomycetota bacterium
AAACTTTCACGAATCGTAGCCAGACCGTCGCATATCGTTTCCACAAACAAACCTTGACTCGCTTCGAAGCTCACCGCCGCGACCGCAAAGGTGACCATCAGGCGAATCCCAAATCCGATCGTCATGATATTGAGCTGCGGGACCGTTCTTGATACGAAGCCAACGGCCGTCTCCGTTAGAAAAAGCGCAATGATCACCGGACCCGCGATGCGAACGCCCATGATGAACGCGGCTGTCAGTAGCTCGATCATCAAGAGCACGATCGAGTCGTCCATCTGAAACGAAAACAGCGGGATGACTTTGTACGTGTCCAAGAGCGCCGAAATCGCGGCGCGATGACCGCCGATGATCAAAAAGACAAGCGTCAGCACAGCCGTGTATACCTGCGCAACGGCGGTGGTCTGAACATTGTCGAGCGGGTTGGCGACCTGACTCATCGCGAGACCCGCCTGCTGAGAAACCATCGTCCCGGCGACCTGCGAGCAGACCATGACCAGCATGAGTGACAGGCCAATCGCAGCGCCGATCATGAACTCCGTCACGCCCGAAACGAGCACTCTCGAAAGAGTCATGTCTGCGGGGGCGTGTTGATTGACAATCGGAAAGATCATGGCGGCGATCACCATCGTGAACGCGGCGCGGATTCGCATCGGTATGAGGCTGCTCGCAAGAACCGGCGCGGTCATCACCAACCCGCCGATTCGAAAGAGAACCGCCGCGAACACAGGAAGCGCAATCAAAATATCGACCAACGACCAGGGCATCTATCCATCCACAACAGTCGCGACGACTCTTCACCATCGCGCAGTGTCCATTTGAAACAGGGTCAACCGCATCTACCACGGCTGCGACCCGAGCATCAGCTTCGTGTACTCGATCATTCGATCCGCGATCCACGGAATAAAGATCGCGGCCGCGACGACCATCGCGGCGATCTTCGGAACAAACGCGAGCGACTGCTCCTGTAACTGCGTCACCGCCTGAAACAGCGCGATCGATAGCCCAACCACCAACCCGATCAACAAAATCGGCGAGGCGATCGTCAGCGTCATCCAAAACGCCGTTCGACCCAGTTCCATCGCTGCATCCAGTTCCATCGCTTTTACTCTACAGACGTACCGCCGCTACTTACGCAAAACTAAACAAAATCGTTTCCACCACGAGATGCCACCCGTCCGCCAGTACAAACAAGAGAATCTTAAACGGAAGCGAAATCAACACCGGCGGTAGCATCATCATTCCCATTGAAAGCAGAATCGTCGCGATGACCATATCGATCACGAGAAACGGCAAGTACACGCGAAACCCCATGATGAAACCCGTCTTTAGCTCGCTCAGCATGAACGCCGGGATCATCGCGGTCAGCGGCACATTCTCAATCTTGATTTCTTCCTCCGCAGGTATCTCGCGGTCCTGTGCATACTCCAGGAAGAGATAGACGTCGTCGTGGTTGCCCGCGCGTTCGATCTGGCGATACATGAAGTCCTTCATATAATCGCCGGTGATTTCCATCGCCTCTGCTTGACCAATTTTGTTGTCGAAGTAGGGTTCGATCGCGTCGGCATGAACTCGCTGCCATGTCGGCGTCATCACGAGCACCGTCACAAAGAGCGAGAGTGCGAGTAGTACCTGACCCGGGGGAAGTTGCGGCGCACCGACCGCCTGTCGAAGCAGCGCGAGCACGATGATGATTCGCGGAAACGCCGTCGTCATCACGAGGATCGACGGGATTAACGTAAGAACCGTCAGAAGGACGAGAATCTGAAGACTGGAGGAAACACCCGCCGGCGTATCTGCCGCGGGAATCAGCTTGCTGAAATCGGGAATCGCGGCGGCGTTATCGAAAGCCGGCGGACCGGCGGGCGTCTGTGCGTGCGCAGACGCAGCGGAGAGAATCAATAGAACAAAGGATAGGGCGCAAAACCGGACCATCAATCAGCATCCATGCCTCTAAAGTCCGCGCGCGACTCCGCCGCACGCAATCAACACCGCCGCCTCCTGCGACACTGTCTTCCTAACCGGTTCGTTGCAACGTCTTTAGACGCTCGAGAAGATCGGAAACCGCGCGACCTCGCTCCTTCTCCGGCAGGTCGGCCACTTCCTCAAGCTCACTCGCGGCTGACGCATCATAGTTCGCCGCCTCAGACCGCAACTGAGTATCGAACTCACTCGTTCGACCGGGAAACTTGCCGCCGGTAGCCATGATTAGCTCTGCCACCTCGTCAACGTCGTTCACCTCGCAAAGCGCGTCCACGCGCCCCGCAGAAATCGCGACAAGTACAAACCGGCGCCCAAGTTGGATCAGCGAGAGCGTCTGCTTCGGCGTCAAATTCGCCCGCGCGACGACCTTCAGCACATCCCCCTCCGGGGCGCGCATCGCTGGTACATACCGGCGCAGCATAATGAAAACGCCGACAATCACAACGAGAACGATACTTAGCGCGCCGATCCCGCTGCGGTACCAGGGCGTATCCGCCGACTCGGGTCGACCTAGGATCGCCGTACCCATCGAGCGCCGACGCAGCGTACGCGTTGGCGCACTTTGAGCATCTGATTGATCGAGCGTCTTCGCTTCATCCTGTTCAGCGGGGGCGAGACTTCCTTCGTCGACAACCTCCGCAGGTGAGACGCCATCACTGTCAGCCGGGACGATCTCTAAGCTCTGGTTGGGAGTTGCCTTATTCGCGGCCTCTTTGCTGAGCGTTTCTTGACCTTCCGCTCGGGCGATGGGACATAGTTGGAACAACGCGATAACGAAAGCTGCGGCAACAAGCGTGCAAGCGTGACCGTGCGACAGAGAAGAGCGGTCAAACATCACTGCACCACCCGATGGGGGTCTCGTGAGAAGACCTCGCTGATGCGCACGCAAAAGCTGTCGTTAAGAACCAACACCTCGCCGCGAGCGACGAGCCGATCATTGGCAAATACGTCCACCGGATCGCCAGCGAGCCTGTCAAGCTCAACGACGCTTCCTTCGCCCAGACAAAGAACATCTTCAACAAGCATCTTCGTTCGACCGAGTTCGATGCGAACGCCCAGGTTCACATCATTCAACATTGTGACGCGGGCAGGATCGACATCCGCAGGCAGATCTCCCCCGAACGTCGGAAAATCAAAAGGTTGCGACCCGGGCGGAGGCGCGGGCGGTGGACTCGGTGCTTGAGCAACGGGTGCCGGTGCGGCTGTCCCTTCATCTTCGAGCGCCGCCTGCATCGCTGCAGCCACATCATCGAAGGGTCGCCCGAGTGTATCGACGCGCGTGTCCGGCGCAGCGGGGGCGGCGTCTTCTGCGGGCGGACTCGGCTCCTCGCCGCTTGCAGCCGCCATCAGCGCATCGATATCACCTTGATCGATCCCGGTATCCGTCACCGTTTCGGCAGCGGGGTCAGCCGATGCGCCACCAAGCAGCGCGTCGATGTCACTCTGATCAATTTCGCCGGCAGGCGCAGCCGGTTCCGCAGGCGTCTCCGATCCGCCTCCAAACATGGCATCAATGGCTGAT
>JAJRUK010000034.1 GCA_024277835.1 Planctomycetota bacterium
CCGATGCATGCGAAATCACGTAGCGATGCTTCCCCGATTGCGATGGTAGAATATCTTCAACGCCTCGCCCGTCCACCGAGCCCAACTCCCCCAGAACGGGGCGAACGCTTTTCGTCACCGATTCTCGTGAAACCAGCGCGATCCGATCGTCACAAACAACGTCAACCACCACACTGTAATCTTCATGTTGAGTGACTCGGAATTGTTTGATCCCCGGCATCGCCCGAAGCGGATAAATAATCGCCAGCGCATGCTTCACATCGCCGTCGGGCAGATACAGGAAATCGGTCGTACGCCCGGCAACGACATCCATCATCGGCAACCCCCGCCCGCACGCGCATCGCCCCGGCAGAAGTCGCCCAACGTCACCCGTGCGATAGCGAATCAGCGGCATCGCGTAGTTATCAAGATGCGTTACGACAATCTCGCCCTGCTCACCAACCGGAACCGGCTGATCGTTTTTCAAGACCTCGACGACAACATGTTCCGCCATCAAATGCATCGATCCGAGCGGACATTGATGCGTGATCAGCCCTGCGTCGCGACTGCCGTAACAATCTGCCACCGGCACACCAAAGAACGATTCGATCTCTTCCCGATCTTGCGGGACGCAAACCTCACCCGTCACAAAGACGGCCTTCAGTGCGGTGGTATCAACGTTGAAGTTTCGCGATCGAGCGTGACGAACCAACCGGGCGATACTGCTGGGATATCCAAACAGTGAAACCGGTTTGAACCGATTCCATCGCACCAAGTACTCGTCCATCCGCTCCGGTGACATATGAAACGCGTCAAGAAGCAGATGGTTGAACAACCCATCTCGGAATTTCTTGAGCTTGTCGGTTCGACTCGCCTCGATCGGCGAACCCCACAGGTAAAGCTCTCGATCGCCCGGACGGACACCAAACCAACGATGCGTACGAATACGGGCAGCCTGATCGCACGCTTGCCGACGACGATCGACGTAAAACGTCAGCGGCTCACCCGTCGATCCGCCGGTGTTGGACTCAAAAATCCCACCCTGCACATCCGCCCAAAGCATCTCTGACATCGACTCGCGAATCGCCGCCTTCTCCAGCACCGGCAGGGCACCGAGAATCACAAACGGATCATCGCAATCCAGATTCGCCCCCACCTCCGACAACCGCCGCTCGTAAAACGGCGTATTGATGGCTGCGTGACTCAGTATCGCCCGAAGCTTTTCCCGTTGAAGTGACGCGACCTCGCTCGGCGCATTCCACTGCGACCACGCCAGCGCCCGCGCCTCCGACAGGGTTCTGCGACCTAGCAGGCGCTCATGCAGCGGCAAAATCAAATGTCGAGCGACGGCTGGAAGCACGTATAACCTATTGCAAATAGACAACTTGCGGCGCAAGCCGAGCGCAACGATGCCCTCGGTCCTTCTACCTCGCAGGTTTATCGGCGGTTATCGGGCGGAAATGTGGTTATCGCCCCAGATCGTGCATGCCCAGATCACAAAGTCTCAAGCATTCTCAATGAAATTGGTGTACTCAGCCGCGGTCATGAGCGATTGAAGCTGCTTCGCGTTGTCGGCGGCAATCCTGACAATCCAGCCCTCTTCAAAGGCGTCGTCGTTGAGCAGCTCCGGATGATCCGCCAGAGCGACATTGACCTCGGTAATGGTCCCGGAGATTGCAGAGAAGATTTCCGACGTGGCCTTCACGGACTCAACCTCGCCCACGGCGTCCCCCATCGCGATCGCGCTACCAACCTCGGGAAGCTCGACGTAGGTAATATCCGTCAGCTCATCGGCGGCATATTGCGTGATCCCCATGGTGACCACGCCTTCCTCGATCAGGAACCACTCGTGCGTCTCAGCATATTTTCGATCGGCAGGTACGTTCATCGATCCTCTCAGTGTATCGTTTACGTGAAAACCCTTGCAATACCCGGTTTCGCTCTCATCCGACGCTCGCCGCTTCGGAAAGGCGATTAT
This sequence comes from Planctomycetota bacterium, assembly GCA_024277835.1. Lineage (GTDB taxonomy): Bacteria > Planctomycetota > Phycisphaerae > UBA1845 > UBA1845 > JAJRUK01. The sequence goes on from JAJRUK010000034.1 coordinate 1,958, forward strand.
CTAACGTGATTAACCCCGTTTGTAAAACGGTAATTTTACAACCGTCGCCCCCGTCCGCTTGCTCCCGACCGCAACCTCCACGGTCGTCCCCACCTCAGACGCCTCAGCCGGGAGAAAACCCATCGCGATACTCGTCCCTAAAGTCGGGCTTAGCGTGCCGCTGGTGACCTCGCCAATCGCCTCGCCACCACGATAAACGGCTGCGTGCTGACGGGCAATACGCCGACCTTCAAGCTGCAACCCGACCAGCCGCCGCGGAACCCCCTGCTCCTTCACCGCCCGCATCGCCTCCGAACCGATGAAATCCCTCGACAAGTCCACACACCAACTCTGACCCGCCGTGAGCGAATCCCAGTCCTCCGAAAGCTCGTGGCCATACAGGGGCATGGCTGCTTCGATGCGGAGCGTATCACGCGAGCCAAGCCCCGCCGGTCTCACCAACGGATGAGGCGAATTCTTCGTCCCGAGAAGTTTCGGAACCAGCATCCCGACCAAACCAGCCGGGACAACAACCTCGACCCCGTCCTCACCCGTATACCCGCATCGGTAAATCGTGATTGCGATCGGGCCAACCTGGCGGACCGTAAATCGATACCTTTTCAGCGACGAGATACCCCCGGCCCCGAACTGCTCAGCCACCTCCATCGTCTTTGGACCCTGGCAGGCGATCATGGCCGTGGCGGTTGTCTGATCGGTAAGCTCAACATCATGACCCGCCCTGTGCTTTTCGATCCACGCAACGATCTTGTCGCGATTGGACGCGTTGCAAACGATCCCCCAATGCTCCTCGAACCGCGAGACGATTACGTCGTCGAGAATCCCGCCGTCTTCACGACAAATATGCGAATAATACGATCGGCCAACCTCCGCACCGGCAAGTTTGCGCGTGCAGAGGTGATCCAGGAACTTTTCGCAATCACCACCGATCAGCTTCAACCGGCCCATGTGCGAAACATCAAACACGCTGCACGCGGTGCGCGTATGGTTGTGCTCTGCGAGAATCCCGGCGAACTGCACGGGCATCTCCCACCCGGCAAACGGAACCATCTTCGCCCCAAATGCAACGTGGGTGTCGTAGAGAGGCGTTCGTTGTAACTGTTCAGATATCAAGCTCTTTCACTCCGCCAGCAAACCGTGCAAAGGCTCCCAAACCAAAACAACAACCCACCGTAGAAACCCGCCCCGCATGTGTCAATGTCAACGGCCTGCGATCGACCCCGATCACCCCGCGTTCCACTGAAGCGCTTCGGAGAGGGGCTTTTTCGGAAGGTCGGGGACGGTGCAATCTTTGGCGGGATAGCCCACCGGCATCAGCAGGAACGGCTTCTCGTTTACCGGGCGACCCAGAATCTCTCGCATAAACCCCATCGGACTCGGCGTGTGCGTCAGCGTACACAACCCAACCTGTTGACAGGCCATGATGAAGAACCCGGCGGCGATCCCCGCTGACTCTTGCGGGTAGTAGTTCGGGTATCGCTTGCCGTCGATTTCTTCCCAGTCGATCCGAAACAGCACGACAAGATATGGCGCGATCTCAAGAAACGGCTTGTGCGCGTCGGTCCCGATCGGTTCGAGCGCGGCAAGCCACGCCTGAGGCATGCGATGGCCGTAACTCTCCCGTTCTTCCTGCTCGGCTGCGAGTCGGATCTCATGCTTGAGCTTCGGATCATCCACGACGACAAACCGCCAGGCTTTGCGGTTGGCACCGCTGGGAGCGGAGTGAGCAATCGCGATGACCTTTTCAAGAAGGTCGCGCGGCACCGGATCATCGCTGAAAAAACGACAACTCCGCCGCCGATCCATCTCCGCGCAAAGTGCATCCGCGCGAGCGTGCATGTCGTCCTCATCGCGCTGCGCAAACTTGTATGGGATCATCTTCGCAGGCATGGTATGACAGCCAGTTGAAAAAGTGTGGCACCGGCACCTCGTTTGAAAGAACCGAGCCGCGACCGTGAGGAAGCGATTCCTCAAAGCCGCTACGAACTCTCACACATCGCTCCCTCACGGTCGCGGCTCTGAAAAACGATCACCCGCGCGTCGGAATACGTGAAAGCGTTACGAGTCGTCTTTCGGATAAACCCAGCCGCTCGACGCGAGCGAATACTCTAGCAATTCATCATCCTTGAAATAAAGTGCAATCTCTGTCGAGGCTGACTCGGGCGAGTCGCTACCGTGAACAAGATTGTACGAACGCGAAGCGCCAAAGTCGCCGCGGATCGTACCCGGGGCAGCCTCGAACCCGAACGTCTTACCCATCAGCGTGCGCGAAATTTCGATGCAGCGGTTGCCCTGCAAGACAAGCACAACCACCGGACCCGATGTGATGTAGTCGATTAAGCCCGGATAAAACGGCTTGCCCTTGTGCGGTGCGTAATGCCTCTCTGCAAGATCTCGCGAAATCTTCATGAACTTCATCGCGCCAAGCGAAAGGCCCTTTTGTTCGAATCGCTGCAATACCTGTCCGATGAGGCCTCGCTGAATCGTATCCGGTTTGAGAATAATCAGTGTTCTGTCCATCGCTTTTACTATTTCCCTGCTTCGTTGTTTTTGTTGTTATGAATCATCGTCGGCGAGCACCAACCGCCCGCCGTCACAACCCCGATCATCGTATCGAGGTGGGCGGGTGGTACCATATCCCGCAAGAAATAACAACCAAAAAGGGCACGCAACGCGAAAAAAGCAGTCCGAGCGGCGAGCGCAAGCGATCCATGTCTTCACACGTCGTCGCACCCACGCGTACAAAAAAAGACCGGCAAGCGCCAAGTCGCTCGCCGGTCTATTGTGGTCCGTTGGGTATGAAGTCGCTGGCCGCTAAGGCTTCGCCTCGACCGACCCCTGGCCATCCGGCGACCCCTTCAGATCAGCCGCCGCCAGCGTCGGATACCGCTCAGCGACGAGCTTCACACGAAGAAACAGGAGGGCAGTATCTACCTGCGGATCGACGCCCTTGGGCCTACCGTTTTCGTCGGGCTGATCCAGCTTGGGCAACTTGTCTGCCTCGTCCTCGGCAGCATCCGCCACCTTTTCGTCGCCATCTTTGTCTTTGCCGTCGCTCGCTTCCTCGTCCTTGTCTAGGTCTTTGTCTTTGGCGTCAGCCGTTTTCTCGTCTTTGTCTTTTTCTTCCACTTCGGGTTTTTTCGGGCCGAGCAAGTCCATCTCGCTTCGCCCCTTCCAGGCGTTGTACGACTCCCAGCGGCCCAGTCGAATCGGAACGTCAGGATCAACGCCCCACTTCTCCGCACCCGGATGACGATGCAGCGACACACCGCTAGGCAAGTAGTACCGGGCGGTCGTCAGCTTGAGTTTCGCCTGCGACGAACTCAGTTGAATCAGATTCTGCACGCTGAATTTCCCGAACGTCCGCTCGCCAATCACCACGCCGCGATGATTGTCGCGGATCGCACCGGATACGATCTCCGAAGCGCTCGCGCTGCTATCGTTTACCAGCACCACGAGCGGCAGGTCAGAGTAAGGGCCGGTCCCCGGCGTATCGAGCTGTTGATCTTCCCGCGGATTACGACCCTTCGTGCTTACGATGTTGTCGCCGTCTTTGAGAAACAGCGCCGACATCCGCCAGGCTTGGTCGAGCAGACCGCCCGGATTCCAGCGCAAATCGAGAATCAAGCCTTTCAATCCATGCGGTTTGAGTTCACTGATGACGTTCTGTAAATCTTCAACGGTGTTGCGCTGGAAATTCGTCACGCGGATATACGCGATCCCGCGATCTTTGTCGCGCCAGTAATCCCAGGTCTCATCGGGCTTTCGCGTCCAACCTTTGACCGACTGAATCTTCACGCGCTTTCGCGTCAGATCAAAATCAATGCTCTTGGTCCCTCGACGAATCGTCAGTACGACCTGCGTATCACGCGGACCGGTGATCGTATCGACGACCTTGTTGGTCGAAAATCCCTTGATCGAAACGCCATCGACATCCGTAATCACATCGCCCGCCTGCACACCCGCACGAAAGGCGGGTGCGTCCTCCATGGGCGTAACAACCTCGATCTCATCAAGTTGATTCTTACGAATCGAAATCCCGACCCCGATGTAGTCCCCGCGCGTGTGTTTGTCGAAATCTTCCGTCGCACTAGGCCAAATGACGCTCGTGAAATCATCCAGCGGCTCAAGCGCCCCGTTCATCAATTCCTTGACAATCAGTTCTTCGGGAAGCTGAACCGTCTCTTTATTGATACGAATCGCACGACGGAACCGGCGCACGCACTCCTTGCGATCGACGCGCGGGGCATGTCGAACCTGATCCAGATGCTGCTGAATGCGCACCTCGAAGTCATTGCGCTCGTCGGCGTCTTCAAGACCTTTGAACGTCTCCTGCGCGCTCTTGGACTCCGCCAGAAGCAACATCTGCTCCAACCCCGCTTCTGTAATCGCCTTGAAGTCCGGCGTTTCAACGTAGTAGTACTCGATGTGTTCCAGCGCCGCCTCCGCGTCACGCCATTGAACGCGCTCGATGCGCTCCTTCCAGTTGCTCTTTTCGCCGAACATCGCGTCCAGTCGCAGATGCGTCAGGACTTCGTTCTCAAGCTTCTGGTAACGCGGCTCCCGATCGTACAGGACACCAAGATCGGCGTAGATGTGCCAGGCTTTTCGCCACTCATGCTCCTTGCGAAACTTGTCCGCCGCCTCAAGCGCGTTGTTCACCAGCTGGCGCATCCAGTCGGTTTCCAGCATCGCGTCGCGATCGTCAGCGACGTCGGCAGCCTTAATCGCCTGATCAAGTGCCTTCGTATGCTCCTTGCGCTCGATGCGCGCTTTGGCATACCCCACGTACTTTTCATATTCCTGATGATCGAGTTCTTTTCGAGACTCCTGCTGTTTCTCAAACTCGGCAAGCCACTCACGAACCTCAGACACCTGCTTGACCGGAGAATGAACCTTTGCCAGCAGCTTGTTCGCGCGCTCAAACTCGCCCTGCGAACAGAGCTTCACACTCTGACGCCAAGCGTCGTCCGGACGGGATGCGGAGGCTGTCTTGCCATCGCCCGCACGAACCGGTGCAAAACCGGCGAGCAGAACGCCCGCCATCAATATGAAAAGACTCAGAGTTTCAAACGAATATCGCGACTTGCGTTGCATCCGATCTCCTTCCCGTCAAACTATACGGGTCTTTTCCGCCGACACTCCGCCGGCGGTCGGAATCTGAATCGGCGCACAAAGTCCACCACGAATCGGCAGACAATCGCCGTCCCAGCCCCATCTCAATATACGAATCAGCCTCGTGAAGGTCCACTAATTCTTTCAAAGCGGTGACGCGAGTGAAACACGGTCGCCACTCCGGAAGCAGTACGCACCCCGTCTACATGTCGGCTAGGACCGATCTATCCGTAAACACACCCCGTCCTGCACCCACCATCCGGGATGCCTATCGACATTTTCGGACACTTCCAAGTCAAACGGACACTCGGTAAACACATCCCCGATTGCCGCACTTCGTCATCCCGAATACGCTCACGGAATCCGCGACCAAGCGAATAGACGGTTTCGCGTTGAGCTGTCCTGTCATGAGATTGTGAAACACGCCCGAAAATGAGCGAAAAGTCGGCCATCCGCGTCTACGGTGCTCGCCAGCACAACCTGCGAGGGATCAACGTCACCATTCCGCGCGGATCGCTCACCGTCATCACAGGCATGTCCGGGTCCGGCAAGAGTTCGCTCGCGTTCGATACGATCTACGCCGAGGGTCAACGAAAATACGTCGAATCGCTCTCCGCCTACGCCCGACAGTTCCTCCAGCAAATGCAAAAACCAGACGTCGATCGCATCGAGGGACTTAGCCCCACCATCGCCATCGAACAGCGCTCCGGCGGAGCAGGCCCACGCTCGACCGTCGCGACAACGACTGAAATCCACGACTTCCTGCGCGTCCTCTTCGCGCGAGCGGGCGAGCCGCGATGCTGGATTTGTGACGCCCCCATCGTACAACAAACAACATCACAAATCGTAGACGCCGTCCTCGCCTCTCCTCAAGGACAACGACTCCTCGTACTCGCGCCGATGATCTCGCAGCAGCGAGGCAAGCAGGTGAAACTCCTTGAGCGGATTATCAAAGATGGCTACGTCCGGGTACGCGTCGATGGCGAAGTCGCGCTTCTCGAAGACCTCAAACCGCTTGCTGCCAACAAGAAACACGACATTGACGTCGTCGTAGATCGCCTGACCGTCAAACCGGAAATGAAAGAAAGACTGGCGGACAGTGTCGAACTCGCGACAAGACTCTCACGCGGTCGCGTCGTGATCGCGGCAGACGCCGGCGATGGAACGTGGGTCGATCAACCTTACAGCGCCGCCCTCGCCTGTCCGAACCACGCCGAAGTGCGCGTGGACAACCTCTCACCGCAGCTTTTCAGCTTCAACTCTCCCCAGGGCGCGTGCGAGAAGTGCCACGGACTTGGCACTTCTCTGGACTTCGACGTGGAGCTTGTCGTACCCGATCCGAATCTCTCGCTCAACGAAGGGGCGATCGCCGCCTGGCGAAAGCAGGGCCGCAAACTCAACACCGTCTATACAGAAACCGTCAAGGACTTTTGCGAGCGGTTCAACGTCCTTCCAGACGCCCCGTTTCGCAATCTCGCCAAGGACAAGACCGAGATTCTGCTCAACGGGACAACGGAAGAGACCGAAACCGAATTTGGCGCGTCGTTTGAAGGCGTCATCCCCAACCTCAAACGTCGATTTGAGACCACCGAATCGGAATCCGCCAAACAGCGTCTGCACAGCTTTTTGAGCGAGTCGCCGTGCGACAAATGCAAGGGTGTGCGACTCAACCAGCAGGCGCTGAGCGTCAAAATCGACGGGAAAAACATCGCCGACGTGTCGCGCATGACGATCGCCGACGCTCGCGACTTTTTCGACAAGCTCAACTTCACCGGCGAGAAAGAAACCGTCGCATCGCCGCTTGTTTCCGAGCTTCGGCGGCGACTGGGGTTTCTCTGCGACGTCGGGGTCGATTATCTCTCGCTCGATCGCAACAGCACGACGCTCTCCGGCGGTGAATTCCAGCGCATCCGCCTAGCTGCCCAGATCGGAAGTCAGCTCGCCGGGGTCTGCTACGTCCTCGACGAACCAACGATCGGATTGCACCCGCGCGACACGCGCCGACTCCGTGAAATCCTCACACGACTCACAGAACTGGAAAACACCGTCATCGTCGTCGAGCACGACGAGGAAATCATCGCCGGGGCAACCTACATGATCGACATTGGACCTGGCGCAGGCGCGAGCGGCGGAAACCTCGTCGCACAGGGCACGCCCGAAGAAGTCGTGCGATGCGAAGAGTCCGGCACCGCTCGCTTTTTGACCGGAAAATCAGGCGTCGTCGTGCCGGAATCTCGCCGACCCGTTGATCCGAAAAACGCAATCACCCTGCACGGCGTCTCCGCGAACAACCTCAAAAACATCGACGCAAGCATCCCGCTCGGGTGCCTCGTCGCGATCACTGGCGTTTCGGGCAGCGGAAAAACGACGCTCATCAATCAAGTGCTTCACCGGGCGCTCAAACGTGCTATCGACGGGTCCGGCCCCAAGCCAGGCCCCTTCAAAAAACTCACCGGAACGTCCAACATCGACAAAGTCATCGAGGTCGATCAGTCGCCCATTGGCAGAACGCCGAGAAGCAACCCCGCGACCTACGTCGGCGTCTTCAACCTCATCCGCGAACTCTTCGCGAAAACGCGCGAGGCGAAAATCCGCGGCTACGGACCCGCCCGGTTTAGCTTTAATATCAAGGGCGGTCGCTGCGATCTGTGCGAAGGGCAAGGCGTCAAGCGAATCGCCATGCACTTTCTGCCCGACGTGTTCGTCACCTGCGCCGAGTGCAACGGTGCACGCTACAACCGCGAAACGCTCGACATTCGCTATCGCGGAACAAGCATCGCCGACGTTCTCGACATGCCCATCGAACAGGCCACCCGCTTTTTCGACAACTTCAGCAACATCACCCGCCGCCTGCAAGCGCTCAAAGACGTCGGACTGGGATACATGACGCTGGGACAAGCTTCCAGCACGCTCTCGGGCGGTGAAGCCCAGCGCGTGAAGCTCGCCGCAGAACTCCACCGCGCAGCCGACACCCGCACGCTCTATCTGCTCGATGAACCCACCACCGGATTGCACTTCGCCGACGTTCGCAACCTGCTCACCCTGCTCAACCGCCTCGTCGATCGTGGCCAAACCGTCGTGGTCATCGAGCACAACCTCGACGTCATCAAATGCGCAGACTGGGTCATCGACCTGGGTCCGGAAGGGGGCGACGCAGGCGGCGAGATCATC
>JAJRUK010000035.1 GCA_024277835.1 Planctomycetota bacterium
CAAAAATATCCGCGATCGATTTTCCAACGCGGTCGGTGACAACTACGTCTGTGTCCACGAAGTCGCCGCCCAGAACCCTAGCGATCTCGCGGGCAACGCTCGTCTTTCCTGACCCGCGAAAACCGATCAGCGCGATCGGTTTGCCTGTCGATTGGTCGCAGTCGCTTGTCATGACTGAGTCTCAGCGTCGAGATGCTGTTGAAGAAGCGCTCGACCGCTCTCAACATCCGGTCGGCGATCGAACCAAAGCTCAAATTGCATGGCTGCCTGTCGAATAAACATGTCCAAACCGTTCAGCGTTTTGCATCCCATCGACGCGGCGTCGCGAAGGAGCTTGGTCTTCGCCGGTCGATAGATAAGATCGAATACCAATCGACAACTCCGACTACCCACAAGCGACTCCAGCGGCATCGGCGACTCGTCCACCACAGGCCACATGCCGATCGGTGTTGTGTTCACCAGAATATCGCCCTCGCAATTCAGTCGGTCGTCCCACGTAGCTCCCTTGCAGGAGAACGCTTCCGCAAGCGTCGCCACCTTCGCCCGGTCGCGACCGTAGATCGTCATTTCGCATCCGTGCTCGCTCAATCCTTGCAAGATCGCCCTCGCTGCACCGCCCGCACCCAGCACATCGACGCTCACTCCGGCGAGATTCGCTCTATCACTGCCGAGCGCATCAGCAAGAGATTCGACCGCTGCGTGACAGTCGGTGTTATGCCCAGTGACGATCCCGTTTTGAAAACGAATCGTGTTCGCCGATCCGACACGCCGCGATACGGCGTCAGTTTTGTCGCCGACCCACGATAGCGCCGCCTCCTTGTGCGGGATCGTCACGCTTAGTCCTCCAATATCAAGCCACGGACGTTTCGCACACTCATCGAGAAACCGAGCAAACCCGTCATCGCCAGCACCGACGCGCAGCGGAAGATAAACCGCGTCGATTCCTTGGTTCGTAAGCCAGTGATTGAAGAGCATCGGCGAAAGTGAATGCCCGACCGGATCGCCCACGACGCCGAAGACTTTCGTATCTGCGTTGATCTTCGCCCATCGATACAGGTTCGTAAGCTCGCACACCTCAAGTTGCCCCGGAGCGGTTTCGGCCTCTCCGCCAATCGAAGCGTACGTCGCAAACGCGCCTAGCTTCTTGGCGAGCACGCGCGTCCAAAGTCCCGCCTCGCCCATCGCGATCGCGACGGTCTTGTCGCCATGTTCTCGGATGAGGTCGAGTGCGGGGAACGTATCGACAGTATGATCGGCTTTGTACGCGATCTTGGCGATAGCGCCGTCGCGCGATGAACGCATTTGACGATAGATGTCGCCAACGTCGCTGGGCGGCCCGTCGAAGTGATGCGAGGAGAGGATCAGACGCTCGTTCTCGTTGCCGCTCGTCGCGGCGAGGATCACTTTCTGCCTGATGTTGTCCGATCGCTGAAAATCTGCGAATTCAAAATCAACGAACGCCCCCGTCTCGCGCGTCGCAGCGATCAGCCGTGCGACCCGATCTGACATCGTCCCCGAAAACTGACCGCCCTCCGCATCGCCTCGACAAGTCACAACCCATGTGCGATCGGGATGACGACGAAGAAATGTCGCGATCTCGCTCGGATCGCCCTCCAAAGCATCGATTCGCAACTCGATCGCGTCAGCCCCCTGCGACCACGCCCGCGAAGCCATGGCGTCGAGATCCGCAGCAGATTCCACAAAAACTGATGCCACAAGGCGTGTCATGCGATGCTCCTTGCGACTTCACGCATTTCAAATTCGTCGCAACACAGGAAATATACCCCCGCGCCGCCGAATCCCCAAGTACAGCAAGTGACAGTTTCGTCATGCAACACTCACCCCCGACGCCGGTTGTCGATATAATCAAACGCACACCATGAAACGACTCTTCTATCTCAACACGATTCGATGGTACGCCCGGCTGCCGATCAAGTGGACGATTCTTGGGCTGGCTACGCTCGCGGTGTGCTATCCGTATCCCTCGCTACTCGCCAGACATGTGCGACATTGGCAAGATCCAAACGCCCTGATCGAACCGGACGCCGTATCGCTTCAACCTCTTGCGAAAGATTTGCGTGAGTCGCTTCCGCCTGGGTTATCGGCAACAAAAACGCTTCAACACGTAGAGAATTTTGTCTACGATCGTGTCCCTTATGAGTGGGATTGGAACACTTGGGGGATGGCGGACTATCTGCCTACGGTTGATGAGGTTCTCGAAAAGGGTAGGGAGGACTGCGATGGGCGGGCGGTCGTGGCTGCGTCGTTGTTATCAGGACTTGGTTTCAAAGCTGAAATCGTGACGGATTTCGCCCATGTCTGGGTGAAGACGGATCAGGGCGAAACGATGGGCCCTGGCAAGCACAAAACCGTTGTCGCGACCGACCGCGGATTCGAAATAAACTGGCGAGGGTTCGCCGAGCTTCCCAAGGCATTGGCGTACGGTGTTGCGGTGTTCCCGCAGGAACGCGAGTTGATCCTGCTGCTGATCGCATGGTTCTTGTTGCTTGATGCCAAGACTGGAATAAAACGAAGTGCGATCGCGTTTTGTTGCTTCCTTGCGGGATTCTATGCGGTCCGGATTGGTGGTGAGGACTACCGCGATTCGATCTTGTGGCTTCAGTGGATCGGCGTTGCGCTCTTCGTGGGGGGCATTGTCATACTTTTTTTGGGGAACAAGTCGCAGGCGAAACTGTCCGAACCTGTTGCGCCGCCCGTGTGAAACGTCTCTTGTGCGGGGTGCTGTAAGGAGTTGTTGCGCACACGCGGCAAACCATTGGACGGGGCGCGATCAAACGATAAGAATATAAGTCGAGGTCGAGCGAATAACACATCGTGCTCGGTGCTCCCGGTGCGGGATTGGGATCGTTTTCGAGAACTGCCGCGCACCGGAAGAGGCATCGACGCGTTTCATACAACGGTGAAGGAAGGACAAGAATGATGCAACGAAAAACAACAGCTTTGTGGGCGGCGGTAATGGTCGCTGCGCTGATCGCTCCGGCGAATGCGCAGTGGGAAAATCTTTTTAAGAAGGCGAAAGACGCAACGGGTGATACCGAAACAACCAAGCAGATCGCGCACTTTTCCATACGCGGTCCTTTGTCGGAAGAGCCAGCGGGCATGCCTTCGCTGTTTGGGGGCGAGCCTCCGATGACCCTCAAGTCGCTGCTGGAACGATTCAAGCAGGCGAGACACGATAACGACGTCGTCGCCATCGTCATCGACTTGCAGCACGCGGCGTTTGGTTTCGGGCAGCTTGAAGAGATTCACGCAGCCATGCAAAAGTTCGCCGCTGCGGATAAGCCGGTCTATATTCACGCTGATTCGCTTTCGACGATCACGTACGCCGCTGCGACCGGGGCTTCGAGTATTAGTCTTGTCCCCACTGGCGATCTTTGGCTCCTCGGGTTGTACGGCGAAGCGCCCTACCTGGGAGGGATGCTCGAAAAGCTCGGTTGCGTTGCTGATTTTGAGCAGTACGAAGATTACAAGACCGCCGCCGAAACGATCACACGAACCGGTCCGTCGGATCAATCACTTGAGATGTCCAAATGGCTGTTGGACGACCTGTTTGCTGGACTCGTCAAGCACATTGCGGCTGGTCGGGAGACGACGGAGGCGAAAGTTCGCGCTCTGATCGACGGTGGCCCATACAACGCGGACGACGCGCTCGCGGCGGGTCTGATCGACGCCGTGCAACATCGCCAGGATTTCGTTGCTGATATTCACAAGCGTTACGGTGAGAACGTTGATGTCGTGATGAACTACGGCGACGACGGTGGCATGCGTCCGCCGGACGATCCGTTCGCGATGTTCTCTTTCTTTATGAAAATGCTCAACCCGTCGCCGAAGACGTATTCCAAACC
>JAJRUK010000036.1 GCA_024277835.1 Planctomycetota bacterium
TTGGGCCAGTTTAACCACGGCATGGGTTGGAATTCAGAATAGCGAATGAAAAATGAACAGCGGCGACGCGCGGTTCGCTGCGTCGCGCGCCCTGGGCGACAGTGCGTCTACTGAGACCCAAGTGCGGTCGTCGTGGGCGTTGGCGTTGTTGCGTGAGATTCATGATTGGGCTCGGTGTTGTCCGCGAAATGGATTATCGCTTCGTAACCGCTCGGGTCTTCGAGAACGCGGTAGCTTCCGTCTGGCGTCACGATGACGATCGCCGGAAGATGGAGCGTGCCATACGCTGTCTCTGCAACCTCAGAGAATGACCAGGGTGACCCCGATCGCACATGGACCATCTGCGAGAAACGCCGATAAGCGGCGGGTTTCTTGAGCATCTGGTTCAGGCGATGCATGTCGTCGGACCAAGGGCGATGAAAGACGATCAGCATGGATCGGTTCAAGTCGCGGGCGATCGTCTTTGCTTCATCAATGGAACCAAGCCAGGTGTATCGAGGTTCGCGATGGAGATAGGGGTTCCACTTGGGCGCGATTCCCGGCGGGTTGGCGCTCGCGAGGAAGTCTTTCACGCCAGCAGCATCCAGAAATCCGACGTGGGCGTGGTACGTTCCGTCGGGATGCAGAACGACAATGGCGGGGGATCGATCGACGCCGAACTGTGCGACATACTTGCGGTCCCACGCATGACTCTTGGCGAGAACGCTTCCTACGTAGTCGCTTTTGCTATCCTCCACGATCGCGTCGCGCGTTGCTTCGATCATTTTGTCCGGGCGATTCGGCGCGGTGTCGCGGTAACAGATGACCATGCCGGTTCCGCGCTCGCTCGCTCGCTTTTCCGCCGACTCGTAACCATTGACCCATGCGTCTGATTCCCACGCGGTCTGTTTGAGTGCGCAGCCCGGCGCGACTGGGAGACAACTCGCGATGAGAACGATCGAAAGAGTGGCGCGAGGTGTCAGTGTGATTGTCATTGGTCGAGGTCTTGTTGCCATGAGGTTGCCAATGTTCAAGAGCGTTTCCAGGGTCGCCGGAGAACGTTTCTTCATCAAGCAAAGCGGAAGTCTAATCGCAGCCCGCCTTGGTCGCAACAAACGTGGAAACTCGGGTTTCTGCGGACCCTCTGCTCGCGTACTATGGTCGTATGGCAAGCCGTGTTCCAAGAATCTTGCGGACTCTTCGGAATGGGTTTTGTGGCCGATGTCCGGCGTGCGGTCGCGGGAAACTTTTTGAGAGTTGGAATCAGCTCCGCGATGAGTGCGTTATCTGCAAATTCCCCCTCGTGAACCTCCAGGAGAACACGTGGGCGTTCATGTATCTGAGCACGGCCGGGCTGACCGGGTCGCTCGTCGTGGCGATGTTCCTTTTGACGCCGTCTGACGTAAAAGTTGGTCGGTTCGTGGTTTTTCTGGTCGCGATTCTAGGGATCGCGGGCACGCTGCCGTATCGAAAAGGGATTGCGATCGCGATCGAATACCTGGTCGAGTTGCGATGGGGCGGCGGAGAACATGGCGGGGGAGAAGGCGATGAGCCGGAGTCGCACGGTCCGCGAGACTGATCTATCGAGGTCCGTGCTCCAGCGGTAGTGCAGGTACGGGCGAGGGGGCCTCGTCAATTTTGTCAGCGAGTTCGAGCGAGAGCGATCTGAACGCTTCTTCACTTGCATTGAATGCTTCAACGACGTGAGGATCGAAGTGCGTTCCGGAAGAGGTGTAGATGATTTCAGCCGCTTTTTCGTGCGACATGGCCTCTTTGTAGGGCCGACTTGTAGTGATCGCGTCGTACACATCCGCCACGGTGGCGATCCTCGCAGAAAGGGGGATGTCCTGCCCGGACAGTCCTTGCGGATATCCTCGACCGTTGAACCATTCGTGATGCGAATGGGCGATCTGCTGGGCGGCGACGAGGAAGCTAACTCCGGGCGATCGTTGAACGAGTCGTTCGATGGTTCGAGAGCCGATCGTCGTGTGGGTCTTCATGATGTCGAACTCTTCGTCTGTCAGCTTGCCCGGTTTGAGAAGGATGTGATCCGGAATGGCGACCTTCCCGATGTCATGAAGCGGGACAGCCCGTTCGAGATCGGACACAAGCGTGTCAGTGATGAGTTCGCGGTACGGGCTTTCTCGTCGCAGTTGCTCTGCGAGGAGCAATGAGTACTGCGTAACGCGGTCGAGGTGCAGACCAGTGTCGGTGTCGCGATACTCGGCGAGTGTGGCGAGTGCGATGACGATCGAGGCCTGGGCGTCTTCTGTTTTCTGGCGACTGAGTGCGTCATGAATGGCAGCCCCGGCCATGTTTCCGATCAGGTCCATGTACACCAAATCCAGCGTCGAGATGGTGCGATTGGAACCTGTGGCAGTGACAACCAACACGCCCACAATGTTTCCGGGACCGCAGAGCGCTACTGCGACCGACGGTCTTCGGCACAGAAGATCGCGCTCCGCGTCGCAGAAATCTGTCGCCGGTTCATCGCCGGTCGTAATCAAGAACGGTTCTTTGCCGGTAAACAGTCTGCCGATCGCCGAGCCGGCAATCGGGATATCATCCGTCGCGGTGTTGGCATTCTCCACTCCAAGCTGTCCTGCGATGGCGAGCGCACGACCCTCGTTCGCTGGGCGAAGAGCGGCGACGCTATTGCTGCAAAGGAGTTCCGCCGTGGATGCGAGCGTATGCTCGATGATGCCATCGAGTCCTCGTGCGGCAGCCAGCGATCGCGATAAATCTGAGATGACACCAAGCACACGGGTCTGCTCGCCGCGAACGGAGTTGGATGCGCTGAGTTCTTCGCGCCGCCGCTGTGCGGTTCGTACGCGAAGCGCGAGTTCGCTCGGATTCAGCGGTTTTGTCAGGAAATCGTCTGCTCCGGCGCCGATGCCGGCAAGAACGTCGGACCCGTCACTGCGCGCACTCAACAGGATCAGTGGTAGTAGATGTGTTTCGGGCGTGCTGCGGAAACTGCGCGTGAAACTTACATTTGTCGATTCATTCGTTCCTCCGTCAATGACCACGACATCCGGGTGATGCTTCGTAGCGAAGTCAGCGGTCGGCGTGTTGCTCGGGAGAATGCAAACAGTGTGCCCGTCGTTTTCGAGCAGTCGGCGGGTCTTCGCGGCGCTGGCCGGATCACTGTCAACGAGCAGGACGGAAAGTAACGGTCTAGCGTCGGTCTCGGACGGTGGCGTCAGGATCGTATCGTCTTTGGGAGTCGCCGGCGTTGGGCTGTCTTGCGCGCAGCAAACGCGGTTGCGGCCAGCATGTTTGGCGGCGTAGAGCGCTTCATCGGCTGCCTGTCGAAGCTGATCGGGATCCTCCAAGAGCAGCGTGTTGCAAGCGACACCGAGGCTGATCGTTACGCTGAGTGACAGAGAGTCATGTTCGACAATGTTTTGGCTGACCATCTTTCGGATGCGCTCTGCGGCGATCGCGGCCTCGTGTTCGGACGTCTTGGGGCAGATGACGAAGAATTCTTCCCCGCCAATCCGGAAGGCACGCTCATACTCTCGGACGGCACGCTGAAGAACGCTTGCGGTTTCTTTGAGAATAAGGTCACCGATGAGGTGGCCATGCGTGTCGTTGAAGCTCTTGAAATGGTCAATGTCAATCATGATGCAGGACAATGGTTCGCCGAATCGCTTCGAGGCGGACCACGCGTTAGCAAGGCGCTGGTTAGCCTCTCGGCGATTGTAGAGTCCCGTTAGTTCGTCCGTTGTTGCGAGGAGGTCGAGGCGATTGTTGGCTTTCGCAAGTGCGGAGTTCGCGACCTCCATTTCGGCGTTCGCCCGATGCGCTTGGAGAGAATGTTTACTAAGCTCGCGTTGAAGTTTGATCGTGCGTTGCGCCGACCGGAGCCGCGCAAGCAATTCCCGTTCATTGAGCGGTTTGGTGAGGTAATCGTCAACGCCCGCGTCGAACGCTTCCACGAGGCGGTCGGTTGTCGCATCTTCCGCTGTGATGAGGATCACAAACACAAACGGTATAACCTCGTTTTCGCGGATATTCCTGCAAAGCTCAAGCCCATCCATGATGGGCATATTCCAGTCAGTGAGAACGATATCAGGCGCGCCTTCGAGGATGGATTGCAGGGCGCGGACACCGTCGCTTGCGGTGCGCACGTCGTAACCTTCGCGCGTCAGAATTCGCTGCGCCAGCGTGCGCTGGAACCTGTCGTCGTCAACGACAAGGATCGATGGGTTGTCTAGTTTGGCGATCGACATTCTTCGCTCGTAGACCTCTTGCTGCTAGCGGGCTTAACGTGTACCCGATAGGCTCGCGCCGTGTCGGGTGCTGTTCGGCGACCGCCAGTCGAACGCGCCGAGCAGTGGCGTTTCCTTTGGTGCACCGATCTCCGACTCGTATTCATCGTCGTTCCTGCGTGGCCATCGCAGCCTGGGAGGACAGTACAGGTGGAATCGCAAGATCGGACGTGGCTTGTCAGAGTCGCAAACTGTGTCTTATCGGAGCGGAGAAA
>JAJRUK010000037.1 GCA_024277835.1 Planctomycetota bacterium
GACCTTTTCGCAAGGAACGTTTCGCGCCGCGGGAAAAAGCTCGATTTGCTTCGTGGAATTGTTTGGAAGCGTCGTCCGCCGACCAAGCGTGTACAGGTGGTATTCAAAAAACGATTTCTCGGCGAAACCACCGTCTTCCATGGTCATCGCAGCGACCCCCGACCGACGACTCTTAAGCATGACGGAGCGGCTCCGCTCTGGTGCTCGGTGAACGTTGCCAGCGATCAACTTCAACTTCGCCTCGGGAAACGTCGCTCCCGACTGATTGATGATGCTGACCCACGCTCCAATCTCAAGAACACCGCTATTGGCATCCTTACCCAGTGCGAAAACGATATTGTAATCCGCCCACCAGGTCATGGCCTTGGTTTCATACGTCACACGGGTCTGATGGACACCCGGCTTGGACGTCACAACATCCCACACGAGCGTCGGCTTGGTGATCAGTCCGCCGGGAAGCTCTGGAAAGCGAATGTTGGAATACCCGCTGATCACCTGCACGCCACCCGACTCATTTTGAAGCACAATCCCGCCGTCGGCGCTAAGCAGCTTTCCAGTGAACGTATCAATCCGATCGCCGTTCGCTCTCTCGACGGTAATCTCCCGATCGAGAAACTTCTGCATCAGCTTCTGCGTGCTGACCAGGTCGAACTCGTAATTCTGCTCAAGAACCCGCGTCCCATCCGGGTCGGTCAGCGACGAAAACCGCACCGTCGTAGGTTCGATTTCGCTGGCCACATCCGTAAACCGAATCGTGAGTCGCCGCTTCGCAAAATCAACCGACCGCTCCTGCTTCACGATCGCATAGCCGGGGATTTGCCGCCGCCAATGCGCTCCGTAGGTGTTCTGTTGAAGTCCGGGCTTATACATCTCCGCCGGAATCGCCCCAGGGGAGGCTGTGCTATAAATCGTGAGCGCGGTTGACCCTTCCGCCCGCAGGCTGTTTCCCACAAGACCCGCAAAAACGCTGCCCACTACCGCCCACCTGCAAAACAGACATGTCTTCATCATCGCTGGTTCCTTTCAATCTTCCCGACGGACTTACCGCCAACCCAACCACCGCCCCGACCACTCCCCGACCACCGCATCGTACATCTTGATCCGCCGCAGGGTGCATCTTGATGCACCATCAGCACCATACCACCGACACCTTGGACACAAAAGTCCCCCGGCGGTTCCACAAGAACAACGACTATGTCGCAGAAGTATTAGACCTGTTACACCCGTGAAAGGAAAAGGGGGGGTGTCTTATGCCTTCTCAATCCGCTCCCGACCGCCCATGTAGCACCGAAGCGCCTCGGGGATCGTCACCGTCCCATCCGCGTTCTGATACAGCTCCAAGACCGGAATCAGCACGCGCGGCGACGCGATCACCGTATTGTTGAGCGTATGACAGAAGTGAACCTTCTTCGCTCCGTCGCGATAGCGCAGCTTGAGTCGCCTCGCTTGGAACTCGTAAAAGCGGGAGGCTGAGTGCGTTTCGCCGTAGCTATCGCGCGACGGCATCCACGTCTCAATATCGAATTTCTGCGCCTGCCCCATCCCCAGATCGCCCGTGCAGACATTCACCACTCGATAGGGAAGTTGCAGCGCCTGCATCACGTCTTCAGCGTTCTGCAAAATCTCCGCGTGGAGCTTTTTGCTAAGCTCGATGTCGTTGCGACAGATGATGACCTGCTCGACCTTATCGAAAAGATGTATCCGATAGAGGCCCGTCGTGTCCTTACCCGCTGCCCCCGCTTCTCGTCGAAAACAGGTGCTCTGCGCACAAAGTTTGATCGGCAAATCCGCTTCTTTGAGGATTTCGTCGCTGTGATAGGCCGTCAGCGGCACCTCAGCCGTTCCCACTAGCGACTTTTCGTCCCGCTCACAAAGATAGGCCTGGTCGCGACCGGTGGGGAAGTACCCCGTCCCGTACATCACTTCTTCTTTCACAAGCACGGGCACAACCATCGGCGTAAAACCGCGCGCGACCATCATGTCCTGCGCAAGACGCAGCACGGCTTGATGCAATAGCGCCCCGTCTCCTTTAAGAATATAGTTCCGCGAGCCGCCAAGCTTCACGCCGCGTTCGATGTCGATAATCCCAAGGTCCGTCCCGAGCGTGACGTGGTCTTTCGGTTCAAACTCGAACTTACGAACCTCGCCGACTTTGCGAAGCTCGACGTTCTCCGTATCGTCCGTGCCGACGGGGGCATCCGGGTCCGCGGGTTGCGGAATCGTGAGCATTGCCTGCGCGAATTCCTCGAGGATGGGTTCTTCCTCTTCTTCGAGGGCTTTCATCTTCGGTTTGATTTCGGAAAGCTCCGCCTGAATGCGCTCCGCTTCCGCCTTGATGTCCGACTCACTTTTTCCAGACGCAATCGCCTGTTTGTAGCCAGCGGAGTTCGGATTCCGCAACAGCCCAACAAGCTGCCCGCTTTCCTTCACGGTCGTACGGAGCGTATCAAGTTCAAGCTGCAACTCCCGCCGCCGCTGATCGACTTCAACCAGTCGATCAACATCGCACCGAACCTTCTTATCCGCCGCGCTCTTTTTAATCAGCTCAGCGTTCTCACGAATGTATTTAATATCAAGCATCGTCGTCCCAGTTCACCGTAGGTCGGGGTAGGTCGGGTCATCGACTCGACACCGTCATTCCATCCACGCTCCGAATGCAGCGTTTTCCACGACCCAACGACCGATGTCAAGTCTTATCAAACGGCATAAACTTCTCCGGCGGTGCAACATGCTCAAGATACGTCCGAAACCCGTCCCGCTCCTTTTCATCCAAGCACGAAAGCGGCAATTTCCAATTCTTCTTCCACCCAACGCGCTCGGCCAGGAAAACTTTGGTTGGACAAACCAAGCGAACCTCTCCCCACTTCCGATAATGAGGTTTCATCCTCCCGAATAAACCAAGAACAAGCCCGCGACTCCCAACGACAACCCACGGACGCTCGCGCAACATATGCACATAAGTCACCATCATGAACACCCAGGCGAGTGGGTTCAAGATGTCTCGTAATGAGGAATACCCTCTACGTGATAAGTCATCGAGATAGAGGAGCGTGTTGCACGCGAGTATGACGGTTACGACGCAAAATAATGTTCGATACGGCGCCCTCACAGCCCGCCAAATCCGCATCGACTCATCATACGCAAACCCGCACTCCGGACAGACATGATTCTCCGGAAGCCCGGTAAGGCTATACGCGCACATCGGGCATTGCGTAAGGGGTTGACCGCCGACCTGTTGATCCGATTTGTTCATGAATCTTCGGTCTCACCGTGTTGCTCTGCCGTTTGCTCCGCTCTCCACCGATAGAGAAACTCGTCATGTAAGCTCGTTCGGCCGTTGGAACGACGTACAAAGGGCGTCAAAGGTAGTCTCAATTTGACCAACTCGTCTCCCTTGCGTTCCATGATCGTTAGCGGAGCGAAGCTCTTTACAAGTAGGTATTGCCACTTGATCGTTCGCTTCCGGCGGAAGATGCCACGCATTGTGACCCCATGCTCCCCCATTGCGAGAAACCCTCGTTTCGCGGCAACCCTGCGTTGGAAATAGAACAGGCCTCCGTAGCTCAACATCAGTACGAGTATTTCAAACCGTCTCCAGGGGACAGGCATTCCGCCTGCTCCCAAGAGCTTTAAGAATAACCCCAGTCCGGTTGAGAGAAGAAATGGTAAGATCCACAGTATATCGACGATCCCGTTGGCGTGTAATTCCCACTCAACAATCGTCGTAGGATCATAATGAAATCCGCACTCCGGACACCGATGTGTTTCGGGGAGTGATCGAAGGTCATAGCCGCAGACCGGACAATAGACGAGTCTCGGCTCGCCGGTTTCCTTCACGATCATCCGCTCGCGCCATGCTGTTGCGATAGCTACGTTTGTCGCATGTCGCACGGCGCGATGGGTGAAGGCATGAGGAAGCCAAGCGTGCCGCGGGACACCGTTGACGAATCGATAGATCGGCTCATTGTCCTCGACGACATAGAGTTCTTCCCAACGCAACGAATGAACCTTGCCTAACGCGCGGCGAAACGTGACCCCATCCAGTGTCACGGCGACGAACGTACGAATGTGGCCGGAGAGAATCGCGAGCACAGCACCGCAAAGACACGCGATGCAGGCGGCCCATACGACTTCCTCGGTCTCGCTCAGGATATCGATTGTCGCAACAAGCATCGCTGACAGCACAAAAGCCACAATCACCCCCGCCAGCCCAACGGCCCACCTCATCGGCGGCGTCTCGCTGTGAAACAAGACAGCCCCGACGTCAAACCCGCACTCCGGGCAGACATGATCCTCCGGCAACCCGGTAAGGCTATACGCGCACATCGGGCAATGCGTAAGAGGTTGACCGCCGACCTGTTCTCCTGGTTTGTTCATCACGTTCCGAAGCGTAACGCGGACAACCGCGCCCAACCCGCAACCCCGACCCGTCCCCCGAACCCAAATAACGACGCCCCCCCCGAGCCGCAGGCTTAACGCCTGCGCGGACGTTCGGTCTCAAGGATGCCCACCAGCGCAACAACCGCCCATCCGCTCCCACCAACCCTCGATCGCCAAACAACTACCCCTTATCTGATCACCCGGCAAGTTATTCCGCCGGAGCAACGCGAGAGCGTCGAGCCTTTTTCGCATGAGAACGAGAAACCGTCCGGCTGAGAGAAAATATCCCCAACAACCGCGTTAGATTCGCCCTCGCGCGCCCAATCAACGATTCATCACAAAAACAAACTCATTTGAAAGCGATTTCAAACTCAAAATGTATCCAACAAAGACCACCCTTATCAAAAGTCGCTCCGATCGCCTTCCGATAATGGTCGGGGGGGTATCGGTCTCCGTCCTCGGAAGGCAAGACCATGTACCGTACGCCAGAACCAACAATTTTCGTGCCCGTCAAAGCCCTTCGGTTGGGCATCGCTGCTGTCTGCGCAGGGTGCTTAACGTTTGGGCTTGCTTCCATCTGGCGGGTGGGCCTCATCGACGACGCCTACGTCTTCCTCGTCTACGCTAGAAACCTTGCGGAAGGGCTAGGCCCCGTTTTCAATCCCGGCGAATACGTCGAGGGATTCACGTCGCCGCTGTGGACATTCATGTTGGCTGCCGGCGGTCTCTTCACGTCCGATTATGAAGCCCTCGCCTATTGGTTTGGAATTTCGGCGACGAGTCTCGCCGTTCTTCTGCTTGCTCGCCAGACCTTGCGCGCATTCTCCGATTTTGCCCTGACGCCGTTTGTCCTTATCGCTACGCTCGCCGGCAGTCCGATCCTCGTTTTCTGGGGCGGTGCGGGTCTGGATACGTCGCTCTTTTTCCTGATGGTGACCGCGACAATTCTCTCGCTCCTCGCCGACGAGCGCCGGTCGCAAATCTCCGCAAGAACAGTCATCGTGCTTTGCTTAGCCACACTCGCCAGACCGGAGGGAACCCTGCTGGCGTTTTACGTTGGTTGCGTTTCGCTATGGCGTCGCCGTTCGATTCTGCCGTTGGCGGCGTACGTCGTGTTCGTAGCCATGGGTGTCGCGATACGTTTCAGCTATTACGGCGACATTATTCCCAACACCTTCCATGTAAAAGTGACCGCTACCCTCGCACAGCGGATCGTCATGGCTGTCGAGTATTGCGAGCCGGCGATTATCGCGAATCTCTCCCTGATCGCGGTGATGTGCGTCGTGACGACATTCGCCTGGCGATGGGAGCGATCGTTTCGCCGGTACGCAACGATTCTATTGTCGTGGGTCGCGCTCTGGGTCGCCTATGTTGTTTGCATTGGCGGGGACAACTTCCAGTTCCTGCGTTTTTTCGTCCCGGTGATCCCGGCCCTGTTTCTTCTCACGGTCGCGGCGATTCATGTGATCCAGCACCACGCGAACCGGTGGGTCGCGGGTCCGGTGGCTGCCGTGACGGTCTTCCTGATCGTGATCTCGCACATGCAAACGTTCGAGCGCTTCGCGCCAGGTTTTCACGCAAACATGGCCCGTGCAAACGCATGGGGGAAGGTCGGGCAATGGCTCGGCGAGAACACGCCGCCCGACACGGTCATCGCCACGCCCGCCCCGGGAGCGATGGCATACTTCTCGCGGCGCGTGACGATCGACATGCTCGGGCTGACGGATGTGCAGATCGGTCGATTCGGAAACGTGTATTCGAAAGGGGCTTACGCTCACACAAGGTACAACACGGACTACGTCTTCGATCGAAACCCCGACATTGTTGTCTATCATTCTTCCGGTCGGTTCACGGACCCCGTCTATCGCGATCCCGCGAGGATTCAGCGCGGGCATAGCTTCGCCCTGTTCGATTTCGTTCAAGACCCGAGGTGTAAAGAAGGGTATCAATACTTTACAAGATCGCTGCCGGACGGAACCGTGATCGAAATGCAGCGCCGATTGCCCACACGCATCGAGTTCCCTCTCGATCAACAGGCAAGCGCCAAGAACTAAGCGAATTGCGGCGCACTCCGTCATCCGAGCCGCGCCCGTAAGGAAGCGATCGTCTTCGCAAGAAGACGTCAAGGCCATGCGGATGAGAGGACTCGAACCTCCACGCCCTTGCGGGCACTGGCACCTGAAGCCAGCGCGTCTGCCAATTCCGCCACATCCGCCGCTCGCGTGAAAGACGCTTTCACGATCTCACGCAACGAGGGCAAGAGCGTATCTGAGCCATCGCGCGTGTCAACTTTGGACGACTGTTCGGGGCAAAAAAGACGATCAGGCGTAGACGATTCCGACCGACCGCGATACAAAAGGGAATGCAAACTAGCACGGATGCGAACATTGAAATGCTGCTCACCGATCTCAGCGACGCCCAGCGAGAGGCGGTCACGCACACAGACGGACCTCTTCTAATCCTCGCCGGTCCAGGCAGTGGCAAGACGCGCGTGGTGACGCGGCGGGCTGCTCACCTCGCCTGTACCGTCACCGATCCTCACCGGATTCTGGCGATCACCTTTACCAATAAAGCCGCGAAAGAGATGCAAGCGCGCGTCGATGTGCTTGGCGTCGCGAACGGGATGACCGTTTGCACGTTTCACGCGCTTTGTGCGAAGCTCTTGCGGTGGCATCACGATCGCGCGGGGGTTCCAAAGAATTTCACGATTTTCGATCGCGACGATCGACGCAAGTTAATCAAAAAGACGCTCGTCCGATGCAACCTCGCCTCGGAAAACTGGTCTCCCGCCAGTGTTGAACAGGAGATCGGTCGAGCGAAAAACGCGATGCTCACGCCTGAAGCGTACGCACAAAACTACGGCGACTACCAGTCGCGCACCTACGCGCGGATCTATGAAACCTACGAAAAGTTGCTGACGGAGATGGGCGGGCTTGATTTTGATGACCTGCTCATGCGCATGGCGATGACGCTGGATCGCGACGGCGAGCTGCGCACCGAGTTGGAAAATCGGTTCCATTATGTCCTGATCGACGAGTATCAGGATACCAACGCCGCGCAGTATAAGATCGCTCGCCTGTTGACGCGGGATCGCAAGAATCTTTGCGCAACGGGCGACCCGGATCAGTCGATCTATGGATGGCGCGGGGCGGACATTGAAAATATCTTGTCGTTCGAGAAGGATTATCCGTCCGCCAGCGTCGTGCGACTCGAGCAGAACTATCGATCGACCAAGCGGATACTCGCAGCCGCCGATTCGCTGATCACGGGGAATACGCAGCGCAAAGAGAAAGCGTTGTGGACGGAAAACGACGAAGGTGTACCCGTGCGCGTCATCGCGTTCGAGTCGGGTGAGGCGGAGGCGTTTGGTGTTGCGCAGGACATCGCTCGTCAGACGCGGGGCGGTGCGTCATTGCGGCAGGTGGCGATTTTCTATCGGGTGAACTCGCTCAGTCGGGTGATCGAAGAAGCCCTGATGCGCGAGGGGATCAACTATCAAATTGCCCGCGGCGTCGAGTTTTACAACCGCAAAGAGATCAGAGACGTTCTGGCGTATATCCGCGTCTTGCTCAACCCGGCGGATGAGATCGCGCTTCTTCGAGTCATCAACACGCCCCCTCGCGGAATCGGTGCGACGACGATCGGTCGATTAACTGCGGCGGCGCAGACTGCCGGAATGCGAGTGATCGACGCGCTGATGAACGAGGAAATCCTGAGCGGGTTGGGTCGGTCGGCGGCCAAGGTTCGTGTCTTTGGAAAATTGTTGTCGAACCTCACGGCTGCGCTGGAGTTGTCGCCGCCCAAGGCGCTCGAGTTTGTCATCTCGCATAGCGGATTGCGAGCGATGTACAAAGACGAGGGGGACGGCGACGACGCCCCGCGCGGCAACCTCGACGAGTTGGTCAGCGCTGCGGCTGCCTATCACGAGGACAATCCGGAGGCGACGTTGATCGAATGGCTCGAATACGCAGCTCTCGTCAGCGATGTCGATGCGGTGGCGGAAGATGTAGACAAAGTCACGCTGATGACCCTTCACGCAGCCAAGGGTCTGGAGTTCGACATTGTGTACGTCCTCGGGCTTGAGGACGGTTTGCTTCCGTTTCGTCGGGATTTTGGTGGTCTGGGTAGCGAAGACGATACAGAGGAAGAGCGTCGCCTGTGTTTTGTGGGCATGACGCGAGCGCGGAAGGGCTTGACGCTCACGCGGGCGCGGTATCGGATGATGCGGGGGATTACTCAGCGGACGGTGCGGAGTCCATTCCTCGACGAGTTGCCGGAAGATGGTGTAGAATGCAGCGAGCAGGGCGGCGACTCGGGTGCGCGACGGGCGGGTCGACGTCAGCCTGTCGATCACGGCGAGTTGCCGGCGGATGTTGCGGAGTGGACTGTCGGGACACTTGTCGAGCATCCGCTTCATGGGTTGGGACAGATTCTTTCGATCCATCGCGGTGCGCGGCGGACGCATGTGGACGTGCAGTTTAAGGATGGGGAAAAGCGGAGTTGGGTTCTTGAGTTTGCCGACCTGAAACGCGTCGATTTCGACGACGTCGGCGACGCCTTCTAGCGAAATCGGAGCTTGAGCGTGCGACATGCAGTCATCATGGCCGGCGGGATCGGGATTCGACTGTGGCCTTTGAGTCGAAAGCAGCGCCCGAAGCAGACGCTTCGTTTGTTTGAAGGAAAGAGCTTGATTCGCCATTCGTATGAGCGCGTCGCGGCGCTTCTTCCCCCCGAGCAAATCCACGTCATTACGAGTGACGCTCACCTTGCGATTATTCGTGAAGAGCTGCCCGAGCTTGCGGAAGAGAATCTGATCGGCGAGCCGGTGGGGCGGGATA
>JAJRUK010000038.1 GCA_024277835.1 Planctomycetota bacterium
AGCCTCGTAGATGGGGCGACCATCAGCGCCAAGGAAGACGGACTGGTCAATATCGGCGGACTGCTGTTGTTCAGAAGCGCCGACCTCGGCGCAGAAGCTCGAAACTTGCTGATTCTCACGGAGGGCTTCTCGACGTATGGCGGATTGGCGGGTCGTGATCTGGAGGCGATCGCACAGGGGTTTGAAGAGGTCGTTCACGAGGACTACTTGCAGTATCGCATCCGTAGCGTCGCGTATCTCGGCGAGCGGTTGGTCGCTGGCGGTGTACCGATTGTTGAACCGCCGGGCGGGCACGCGATCTACATCGATGCCGCCTCATTCTGTGAACACATTCCGCCGAGCGGGTTCCCGGGGCAGGCGTTGGTCTGCGAGTTGTATCGTCATGCGGGGATTCGATGTGTCGAAATCGGAAGCTTGATGTTCGGCGGGAATGGGACAGCGCCCGAGATGGAGCTTGTACGCCTTGCGATCCCGCGGCGGGTCTACACACAAAGTCATATCGACTACGTCATCGAAGCGGTGCTGGAGGTTTACGAGCATCGCGATAAACTCAAAGCCCTTAGAATCACGGAAGAGCCTCCGCAGCTACGGCACTTCACCGCAAAGCTTGCCGAGGTCGATGGGTAGTTGACCGCAGGGAGTATTTGGCGCGGCGAGATGCCGGTGCCACGCGCGAGGCTCTTTGCTAGGAGACAGCTCGTGGGGAATTCTTCGGTGAACGATGGCAACGACCAGGCCGTGTACAAAATCTCGGACGAGGTGCGACGACTTCTGCTTCGGGTCGCGCGTGAGGAAGCTGCGGCATTTCTTTCGGGTACGGATTCGCCGGCGATTGTTAAGAGCGTGCCCGGAGACTTTGGCGGTGCGTTCGTAACTCTGTGGAACAAAGATCGCCTTCGTGGATGCGTTGGGTCGTTCGCTGCGACGTCGAACCTTGTCGCGACCGTGCAACGCGTGACAAGATCGACGCTTCGCGATTCGCGTTTTAAGAGTTGCCCGGTGACGGCGGAAGAACTCGATCGTCTGACGATCGAAATCTCGATCCTGACGACTCCGACAGTGACGGACGACCCCGCATCGCTCGTTCTGGGGGTCGATGGGATTGTGATCGTAAGCGGTAAGCGGACTGGCTGCTTTCTGCCGAAGGTCGCCACCGATCGAAACTGGTCAGCCAAGGAGTTCTTGTCGAATTGCTGTACAATGAAAGCGGGTCTTTCCGCCGATGCCTGGAAGGGCGAAGATGTCAAAGTGAGCCTGTTTCGAGCTGCGGTCTTCAGCGACGGGCAGAGCGAGGTCTAAAGAGAGCGCGTATGAGGTCGTCCAGAATCCGGGCCGTAGATCATGTTGTTCGCGAAGCTGCGATCGGACTCGAAGAGGCGTTGCGGTGGTTCTACGTAGACGTAGCTGGACTTGACGAAATCGACCCCAACCGAGACCGAAACTCCGACGATCGCGACTCAACGCTCCGGTTCCGCACGAGTCTGCAGGAGGTGAAGATTCGTCTGGTCCCCAACCCCGTCGTGGAGTCCGCCGGGTTTCCGATTGTGATCGCCGTCCCATCGCTGGAGGAGGCTGCGGAGATGCTTGAGGAGCGGTCTGTCGCCTTTGAGACCCTCTCCGGGATCAGTTGGCCCGATCGACGGTTATCGACCAGCGACCCGGCGGGAAACCGGGTCGAACTAAAGCGGGATTGGCCCTACGACCCGCTCTGAATCAAGGTAGGTGGCGGGTTTCACGGGATATATGAAAAAATCAGGATTGCAGGGGGGTGACAGGGGCGGTTGTGTCGTGTATAATGCTGCCCGTCCACTGACGAGACAGACAGGCCACGACTTGGGCCTGCCCTTCCGGATAAATGTTCCCCGATACGACGAAGCGTGGAGAAATCCATTCATGACGCGGTTTTCGGGTTAAGATGCAATGGCTCGTATCTGTTAAGAACCGGTCGGTTTTCGGTCACCCCGCGTTGGTTTCTACCACGTCACGGGGTTTGTTGAACTCTTGAAAAAGGCCCTGTTTTCGGGCAAGATGGTTGCCAGTGAGATCGAACGATCGCAAACCGATCATTGGTCTGACCGGCGGGATCGGTGCGGGAAAGTCATTCGTCGCCGACATCATGCGCGAGCTTGGTGCAGCCATTGTCGATTCGGATCGCCTCGCTCATCAGGAGCTATCCGATCCGCAAGTGGTTGATACGCTGCGAGAGTGGTGGGGCGAGACGGTCTGTGCTCGTGACGGGGGGATCGATCGCAAAGCTGTCGCCGGTATCGTTTTTGCCAGTCCGGTTGAGCTGAAGCGGCTGGAAGATTTACTTTATCCACGCATCGATCGTCGGCGGGCGTTGCTTGTCGTCGATTTTGAACAAGACGAAGCGATTCAGGCGATTGTGTACGACGCCCCGAAACTGTATGAGGCGGGGCTTGATAAAAAGTGCGACTGCGTTGTATTCGTAGACGCATCCTGGCAGGTTCGCCTTGACCGGGCTGCTCAGTCGCGGGGGTGGGACGAAGCGGAATTACAAAAAAGAGAGAAAATGCAGGATCCGCTGGAGCCGAAAAAGGCAAAAGCCGATTATGTAGTGACCAATCAGTTCGACATCGAAACACTGCGAGAAACCGTCCGACAAGTGTTTAGCTCGGTGCTCGCATCTTTTCCCAACTAAGACCAGCCGAATCGACGATCGCTTCGGTGTGTCGTGGGAATTTCTAGACTAACAAACCACAATCACGTTTATAGACGATTCCGATCAGGAGGATTTTTCAATGGCGAAAGCCGCCACAGGTAAAACTCGTACGACAAAAAAGAAGGCTGCACCGCGATCCAAACCGGTTGATGAGCCCAAGCCAGCCGTAGCAACCGAAGCAGCGAGCGAAAGCGACGACGGCGATGCGCCCGTCGATGCCGAAACGCACGCCAAGTACGAAGAAGTGAAAAAAGGTGATATCCACATCACCCAGCTTCAAAAAATGAGCGTCCAGGAGCTTCATGCGGTCGCCAAGGAAGAGGGGTTGGAGGAGTTCACCGGACTCAAAAAGCAGGATCTTATTTTCAAGATTCTCAAGGATCGCATCAATCGAAACGGGTTGATGTACGGTGAGGG
>JAJRUK010000039.1 GCA_024277835.1 Planctomycetota bacterium
GCAGAGAACTATCCGGTGACGTCTATAACCGACTCCAAAATCAGCGATGGTAATGTCTGGGGCGTGCCCGGTATTCAGGTCGGCGGTTCACAATACGCGTTGCGTCAAATCGAGAAAAAAATCTTGCTTGCGAAGTTTGACGATCCGCGGATTGTCTTCGCCGTCAGTTGCGCAGCCGTTAGCTGCCCCGACCGCACGGGCGAGATTTTTTCCGGTGAGCGAATCGACGCGCAACTCGATGATATGATTCGTGAGCTTCTTGCGAATCCTAAGAAGGGGTTAAGTATCGATCGACAGCGCGAGGTCGTGACGATATCTTGGATCATGAAAGCCGATCGAAGGTTGTTCGCCGACGGCAGCGATGACGCCATTTTGGAATACGTGCGACTTCGGGTGTCTCCTGATATCCGTGCCTGGATCGACCAAGCCCGCGACCGAATCAAAGTCGAGTATTTTGAGCACGATTGGGGCCTGAATGATATCGCTCTTGCGGATGGTGGAAACTAATGGGGCGCACTCAGAAGAAATCCGGTAGCAAGAAGCGGTGGTCGACGAATCGCATCCTGATGATCGCAAGTCCGATCGTTCTTGGTTTCGTTTGGATGCTCACGCCCGCCGAGTCTGCGTTCAAGCAGGCGGCGACTTGGCAGCGGTTGACGAGTCCGGGTCCGCTTTCCGCGGCGCACGCGTCGCTCGAAGACGACTGCGCTGCGTGTCATACGTCGGTTAGCGGTGTCGAACCTGAAAATTGTATCAGTTGTCATGCGAACAACGCTGCGCTTCTAAAGAGCCAACCGACAGCGTTTCATGCGAACATCGCTACGTGCAAGGAATGTCATCTTGAACATCAGGGGCGTGAACATCGCCCGACGCTGATGGATCACACGACGTTATCGTACCTAGGGTTAAGACAACTCAACGACGGCAATCCGTCTGGCGAGCGCGAACGGGTTCGGCGAGAGTTGCAAATGTGGATGAGGCATGTGGGAGATGAGTCGCTGCCACACGCGGGCGTTACGCGCGACGAGTTAATCCTGAATTGCGTCACCTGTCACGGTAACGAGGATCCCCACGTCGCGTATTTTGGCGATGGATGCGCAATCTGCCACGCGACGACCGCGTGGAACATCCCGCAGTATATTCACCCTTCATCCAGCTCAACCGATTGCATGCAGTGCCACAAAGCTCCGCCCAGTCATTTTATGCCGATGTTCATGTCGAAGTGCGCGAAGATGCTTGGTAAGAAACCCGACAGCGTCAAACAATGCTACGTCTGTCACGAAATCTCGGCGTGGAACAACATGAAAGACGCGCCTTGGCACAAGAAGACAATGAGCCATATCCCCTCACGCTAACAGCGTAGGCTTCTACACGGGCGCTTCAGAATGGTTGTCAATCCGTGGACGCGGAGTCCTTCATGAGCAGCGGCATGAGTATTCCGACAGCAGCGACGAGGCTGGCGGTGACGCCAAGCGCCATGAGAATACCGAGCGAGCGAATCGCGGGCGTACTTGTGAACGCCAGCGTTCCGAAAGTCAGCATTGTCGTGAGGCTGGTCATGCCGACGGCGTGAGACCCAGCGGCCAGTTTGTCGGCGAGTTGCCCAACGGGGTCGTTACGACGGTGGACGCTGCGCGAGATTGTTACGAGGAAAATGCCATCGTCCACGCCGATTCCGACAAGAAGCGGTAGCGCAATCAGGTTGACAGAGTTGAGTCGCAGGTCGAACAAGTACATACACGCGACCAAGACTGCTAGGCCAAAGACTGCAGGCGTTAGTGCCAATACCGCGGCACGGAAGCTCCGGAAATAGACGATCAATCCGAGGATGACGACACTACCAACGATGATCAGAAGTTTGCGCAAA
Organism: Planctomycetota bacterium; assembly: GCA_024277835.1. Classification (GTDB taxonomy): domain Bacteria; phylum Planctomycetota; class Phycisphaerae; order UBA1845; family UBA1845; genus JAJRUK01. The sequence goes on from JAJRUK010000039.1 coordinate 1,868, forward strand.
TCTCTGCGAATCGATTGCTCGGTATCGTGGCCGACGACAGAAAGTCCGGTGAGGGTTGCGCCCGGGAGACCGCGCAGCGCGTTGCGGATTGCTTCGATGGCGGTGTCTCGGTTCACCCGGTCTCCGAGCGGTTCCGCCGTGATGATGGCGGTGATTGCTTCGGTGGGATCGGAATGTCCTTGCCCGGCCCGAGCGGGAAGGACCGTCTCGGCGAGTGCGGGGTAGTGCAGCAGTTCGTTCATGCCAGGAGCGTCGCCAGGAGCGACGAGTTGACGAAGAAAGTTCTTGTAATCCTCGAACGCGTCCGGGTTGAATGCGCTGGTGGCGAGAACTTGCTCAAAGTCTGCGATGATTCGGTCGCCATCGAAAGCTGCGAACCTCGCGCTGCGCGTTTCGGGACTTAGCTGACGAGGCAAGAGAGTTCCCAATCCGTACGAGCCGGCAATGTTCGCCTGCTGAGAGGCTACTGACTGGAGTCGATCATCGACGTCGTGCGCGAGTTCGATGAGCGCTTCTGGCGCTGTCGCTTGTAGGTGAATCAGCAAGTTATCTGGGGACGCTTTGAAGAGTTTCGCCAGTCGGCGCTGCGTCTCCAGCGGCTGATTGGGACGCGGGTGCATGGCGGTCAAATCGTTTTCAAAAAGCGAATGTTGCTGCGATTGTATCGCGATGACACCGATCGCGCTTAACATGATGACGCCGCCGAGTGGTAGGAGGGCATTGCGATGGTTGACTGTTTGGCGGAGTAGTCTTGCAGACACCGAGTTCTTTGAGTTGTTTCGGACGGGTATCCCGCCGCGTCGGCTCATCGTGATGCTGAGAATCGCAGGGAGAACGAACACCGCCGCGACGAGCGCAGCAGCGAGTCCCATCGCGCCAAGTAGACCGAATTCTCTGAGCGCTCGCACGCTCGACTGCGAAATCGCAAGGAATCCGACGACGGTCGTCGCGCAGGCTGCGACCAACGCAGGACCAACGTCGGTGAGCGTGTGTCGAATCGCGTCGTCGTGGCTTAACCCGGCAGCGCGGTCTGCGCGGTAGTGTGAGAGACTGTGGATGGAGTAATCAATACCCAGTCCGGCAAGGATCGCACCGATAACGGCGGTGATCGGAGAGAGACTCAATCCGAACGCTGAAAAAATTGCAAACGCGACAAGAATTCCCAATGCGACCGGGAGCAGCGCAACCGGCAGCGTCCAGAGGTTTCGATGGACGAACAGAAAGAGCAATTGAAGAAAAAGAACGGAGAGTACGATGCTCTTAATCACGTCGCGGCGAATCGAATGTTGTGCGGCGGCGGCGATGGCGTATGCACCGGTGTAGGAAAGATCGAGGGCGTCTTCGTTGACTTGCTCGGCGGCGATCTTGACTGCGTTCGTGAACGCGTCGGCGAAGTCAAGATCGGAGGAGGGTTTCGCACCGCGTAGACGAATGAGCAAGGTGGTGCGATCCTCGCTGAAGAACCCGTCGCTTGCTGCGAGACCACTTCCGGAGAGACCGCTAGGACGAGGAAGCACGCCAAGGAGAAAATCTCGCAGCGCGAGGGGGTCTTTGAGTGCTGCTCTGGCAAGGGCACTACCGACGGGGCCTGGCGCGGAAAGCGATTCTTCTGCGCGGCGAAGTTGATCGCTCATATGCTCCGGTGTGAGTCGGTTGGCCAGTTTCCGTGCGGCGTCATTACTGAGGTAATAAAGAGCGTTCGCAGCGACGACGGATTTTGCAAAAGATCGAAAATCCGGGGACGGGCGATATTGAACGGTGCTGCACATGCTTGAGAGAGTGGGCGAAGACGAGATTTGCTTGTCAAGCCGGGACGCGAATGCAAGGAGTGCTGTCGTGTTATCATCGGGGATCGCACCGTGGGCTACAGTCTGCACGGGCGTCGAAACGAGCACCAAAAGCTCCTCCATACCGGCGAAGTTCCTGGCGATACGACCGAGCGCACGGGCGGCGGGCTGATGATCGTCCAGCATCGCTTCGATAGAAGCCACCGGCCGCAGTCTTGATACGCTGACAATCGAAATCGCTCCGACAACTCCGGCGATGAGCAAGATGCGTCGCGCGCGGCCCGTGCTCAGGTCGGCGATTGTCGACCAAAAGGCGGAAGATGTCGGCTTCGTTTTGCTCATGGCTGTTTGACGGCGCGACGTGAGGGGATGAACGCTCGGTCGGGCAGGTCCGGATTGATCTCAACATCATGAAAAAAAATCTCGAATGATCCGCCGCGTCCGACTCCGACGATGTGCATGGGCCAGACGACTTCGCCGAAGAGGCGGTAGTCGTCGAAGGTGATGGACTGTTGCGCGATTCCCGCGTTGTTGAGATAATCGCACCGCGTTGTCGTTAAGGTGCTTTTTTCGACGAGGCAGATGATCGTGGTCTCGCCATCACGCAGCCTGCGGGATCGTGAGAAATGGTGCTCGTCCGCGCTTCCGTCAATCCTCCAGTCTGTCTTTCTAGAAAAGCCGGGGAGGAACGAGATAGCCTCGATCAGTCCGTCGCGTGTTAGAGATTCTCTAGTGCTTGGTCCATTCCCGTCTCGCGTTTGGCTGAATACGAACAGCCCCTCCGGGATGAGTGTCATGTCGAACACCGTTTGCATGAGCTTCGTAGCGCGAAGACGCAAGTGCGAGGGTGGCCTCGCGACAAGCACGCCGGAAAGCTCTACATCACCGTCGTCGGACCCTAACATGAGTTGGCAGGTCGCGGAAAAAGTTTCCATGCTTCGGTCGCGGTGGCTCATCGTTTCGATGGCGCGATCCGCACCGGACCATGAATATTTTGGCAGCGAGTTGGCGCACCCGGAGCACGTCGAGATGACGAAGCACAACGCACAAACATGGGTATGACCTCGGTGGATCATGATGCGATTTGCCGCCGAAGGATTTTCCCCGTGGGTGACTTGGGGAGCGAATCGGTGATGTCGATGATGCGCGGAACCTTGTGAGCGCTGAGTCGCGATCGAGCGAACTGCCGGAGCGAGTCGGGCGACGGCGGGTGCTCGCGATCTTTCGGGACAATTAGCGCTCGAACGCGCGAGATCGTGTCGGTGACGGAGGCTGCGACCACGACGCAGTCCCGGACGCCTTCATGTTGAGCGAGAACGGACTCGACTTCGATCGGATTGACCTTCAAAGCGCCGACGTCGATGAGAAGTCGGGTTCGACCGGTGATCGTGATCGCGCCGTTTGCATTTACTGTTGCAAGGTCTCCCGTGAGGAAGAAATCTTCGCGCGCAGGCGGCGCATCCTCTCCGACGTAGCCACGCAGCATCGACGGAGAGTGAATCGCGAGTTCCCCCTCGACACCGGGACGAAGGGGCTGGTCGATGCGATGCGTTTCGGGATCGACAATCCTCACGACGACGTCGTTCATCGGAAGTCCCGTGCTCATCGGATCGTGCCCGGTGGCATGAGGGTCGTTAAACGTTACGGAACCGACCTCGCTTGATCCGTAGAGCTGTCCGACGCGGAGTTGTAGTCGTTTCAGACAGGCGTTAAAGACGCTCATGGGAAGTTGTGAACCAGCCGAGTACGCACACCGAACGTTGGGGAACGCGACCGTCCCGTCACCCCAGCGCGCGAGCATTTCAAAGATCGAGGGAACGCCGGGCAGTACCGTGATTGTACCCGTCGCCAGTTGGTCAAGGACCACGCGAGTGTCAAACCCTTGGCATAAATGAACCGCGCACCCTGCGTACGTCGGCGCGAGTATGCCATGTTCAACGCCGTACGAATGACAGAGCGGGATCATGCCGAGGACGCAATCGTCGGACGTTAAACGAGTGGCGATGGCGACATTGCATGCGACTGCATCGAGCGATGGCCCGTCACGCATGACGATCTTCGGGTCGCCCGTCGTGCCGCTGCTGAGAAGCATTAACCCGCTACCCTGACTTTCGGTTGGGACGTTGAATGTTTCGCTTTCGAACGAATCGACGGTTTCCGCCATCGCGGGTAGCGCGAGCGATCGGACGCCACGATCGACAAGACTTTGCCCCGCCTCCGGCGACCCGACGATAGCGACCGCTTCGGCGGCGATCGCAGCGGCGCGAAGCTCGTGCTCTGATGCGCTCGGATTGATTAGAAAGGTTACGACGTTCGCCCTCAGCGCCGCGAGGAAGGCGACCGTACAGGCGATGCGGTTGGGCTGACAGACGATGACGACTTCGCCGGCGGGCACGCTTCGCTTGATCGTCGTTGCGTACGCCGCGACCATCGTTGCCAACTGCCCGAAGGATGCCTTTCGTTCGGGTTGACCGTCGCACGCGACTTCGCGGATGGCGATATCATCCGTGCAGTTTCGCCCGTGCTCGCAAAGTCGTGTCAAGATGCTTAGTGCCATGATCGCCTTCGTGTCCCGCACGTTGAAGAAAAGCTTCCGACGAATGAGTCGCGGGATTCTACGCTGGCGCGAGCGCCGACTCAACCTGACGCAAAGGAACCGGTGTTGCACTGCGGAGAGAGAACGTCTTCCGACGCGGGGTCAATGGGAGATAGCGCTGCACACGTGCGAAAAAGGCCAATACCTCGATGCGCCATCTGAGTGACCAGCGTGGTTTCGGAAAGACGTAGCCTGCAAGGACGGAGATCGTTGCCCTTTCTACCTGGAATGGCCCGTGACCATGCAAGAACAGTTCGCGAAATCCGTGATGGTAAAACATATCGACAAGTTTGACGAAAGGTGCGGCGCTGTCATCAAGGAATCGAACATACTCGCGACGGATTCGATCGGGCGTGCGCGGCGCGCGGGCGTCGCTTGTCTTCTTGCTATCTTGCCCAGCAAGAAGCTCATCGACGAGTTCCGCCGACTTGACCGCTCCCTCCATCCCAAGCGCAACACCGCTGGAGAAAATGGGGTCAAGGAAGAACGCGGCATCGCCCACGAGAAAATAACCCGGACCGACAAACGGCCGACAATAGTAACTATAGTCGGCAATGGTATGCGTTTGGGATGGCAGTGTTGCGTGTGTTAGACGCTCGCGGACGAGCGGGCATCGCTCGATGCCCCAACGCAGCATGTCCGACGCGGGACAGTCAATTGTTTTCGCGATGTTCGCGTCTATGACGAATCCGATACTCGTGCGGTGCTCGTCGATATTAATCATCCAGAACCAACCCTCGTCACACATGGCGACGGTAGGGTGGCCTGCCGAATCGCCGGGCAAACGCTCGACATTCTCGAAATGTCCGAAGTACGCGACCTTCGCGTAGCGTTCGATGGTCCGGCGCAGACCGAGGTGTCGCCCCACGACTGTCGCCTGTCCACTCGCGTCAATTAGACACCGCCCGGACAAGGTCTCGCCGCCAAGATCGATGGCCACGTCACC
>JAJRUK010000040.1 GCA_024277835.1 Planctomycetota bacterium
GTGGCGGTTTTTGACCCGGTCACGATCGCGAAGACCTACGCGGAAAGCGGTGCGTCGGCGCTGAGCGTCCTGACCGACGAGACCTATTTTTCCGGACACCTGTACTATATCGCCCCGATCAAACAAGCCGTCGATCTCCCCGTCCTCCGCAAGGAGTTCATGATCGACGAATACCAGGTCGTCGAAAGTCGGGCTTCGGGGGCGGACGCGATTCTGTTAATCTCGGAAATTCTGACGCTAGACGAAGTGCATCAATTCCACGCGACCGCCCGCGAGCTTGGGATGGCCGTGCTCGTTGAGGGACACTCGGCAGAGAATCTTCTTGCGGTGATCGAACATCTCGGGCCACCGGCGGACAATGGTTATGTGCTGGGGATCAACAATCGAAACCTTCACCTTCAAAAAACGGACGTGAACACGACCGTCGAAATCGCAAAATCGCTCCCGGCTGGAACGCCTTTTGTTTCGGAGAGCGGTCTGCATACGCATGAAGACGTCGAAGTCGTTGCACGGGCTGGCGCATGCGCCATCCTCGTCGGCGAGTCGCTCCTTCGATCCAACGATATTGGGCAGAAGGTGCGAGCGCTGTTGGGTCATGCACGCAACTAGCGCAAATAACACTCAACGGTAACGGTCTTGTCTTTCGTCCACCCTGTACCCAGGGGGGATTGAGGGGGATTGAGGGGGGTTGCCCGAGGTACTTGAGTATTCAGCGCTATAACTCGCGGTCAGCGCGACCACTGGCAGCAAGCTGCGATTGGCACCCAAGACTTGCTGCATCTCTCTTGGGACAATCTAGCCCGGTGCGCTTTTGGTCGCCGTTAAAATCGCCGTAGTGCGTCTCTTGATCCACCAGGCAACCGCCATACGGGTCGTACGTGTACCGCTCGACCACGTTGCCGCTTAAGTCCGTCTTGCCGATGACGTTCCACGTCCGGTCCTGATGAACAAAAAGCTGACCCTTGTCCTTATCCCGAGTCGCAACGATCTCGTCGATATACTGCGTGCCGTGGAAATTCGTCCGCAGCATTACCTTGTTGACATCGCCTTAATCGGTGCCTGTCCCCCGTTTTTCCCGTTTTTTCCCGTTTTTTCCGTTTTTTAGGCGGAGCCTGGCAAAACTATAGCCCGGCCCGCCGATGATACCGAAGGAAGGCCTTCAAGAAACATCGCCCAGGGAGATCAATCCTCGCGTCTGTCCTTTTTTCCCCTTGCGATCTCAGTGTCGAGCGCGCTGAGTTTTGGCTCCCAGAACGAGCGGAAGCGGTCGAGCCAATCGGAGACCTCCCGCATCGGTGCGGCATCTACTGAATAGATGCGGCGCGCTCCATCAACTTGGACGGTGGCGAAGCCACTCTCTCGCAAGACGCGCAGATGCTGCGAGACGGCCGACTGGCTAATAGAGAACTCGGTTTGGATCAATTCGACGATCCGCCCAGAGCGATGCTCGCCGTCTGCCAGCAGTTCGAGGATGCGTCTGCGAACCGGGTCCACCAGGACGTCGAACGCGTGCATGCTACGAGCCTGAGTAGAATGCGGCGGTCATCCGCGCAGCCTGCTCCGCCAGTGTTGGCTCATCACCGGAAGCGATGGCCGCATCCCGCCAGCTTTCACTGAGACCGACCAGTGTGGCCTTGCCTTCCGCGGTGGCGGCGAACGCTTCTTCGTCGAAGCGATCGTCATCGGGGCGAGAAAGATGTAGACCCAGGCCGAGCAGACTGAGGTCCCACCCGATCCCGACGGCGGCGGGTCCGTATTTGCGCCAGTGGTCATCGATCGGGCAGATGTGTGACAGCGTCAACGCAGCACCATCGGCCTCCTGGTGGATGCTGATTTCGAGCCAGCTCAAGTTGTTTCCGCACTCCCAGGTCGTCGAGAGGAAGCGAGGTGGATCGCAATCCACAATCGTTCCCGCGGCATTCTCCTTGAGTTGGAAGCGGCCACCGAGCCTCAGCTCACCGCTCACGGGCACGAACCAACGCGGTAGTCGATCGGGGTCCGTGATCGCGCTCCACAAGTCCGTAGGTGTCGTGTCGTAGGTCCGTACGAGAGTGACGTTCCGAGCGGGTTTCCCGTCCCGTGTTAGTTCACCCACCGTACGCGTGACCGCACCAAGGTGTGCGGCGAAATCGACCGGCGTAGGTCTCCTGGTCAGGTCTTTCATCAGCGATTCTCCTCTGTGTTCTTGTCGCGTCCCTGCCCGATGCGGGGTATACAACAGTCGCATAATCGCAGTCTAATATAAGCCATAGCTTATATCTGGATCGTCGCCCTGTCAAGCGCCCAAATGGGCCATCCTCGGCGATTCCCACGCTTAATGGTGTCCCTGCTCACGCCAACGAGACGACAAAATCGTCCGAAGGACCGGTCGTCCATCTCGGAAAGCTGGTCCCTAACCGAAAGCGAGCGTTATGCGTCATCGCTCCTTCGCTTTGTCATAACCATTCAAGACAACTTATCGTGACCGGCTGATTCACGACCAGCCGCGACGCGGCTCCTCGTCGGCTTGCCGGGCTTATGCCCAGCGGGTGGCCGAGAGGCCGGTGGTGCA
>JAJRUK010000041.1 GCA_024277835.1 Planctomycetota bacterium
CAATCCACCGTTAACGAAAACAGAAACGCTTTGCACCGGTTACAAACCGGTGCCACACGAAGGCACTCTAACATGGGTGCCATCTTTCTCAAGTAGATTGTGTTGATTTGGGCTAACACTACCGACTGACGGCGCGTGAACAACAGCAGCCCTCTGCTCTGTGTCTCCGTGGTTCAATTCAAACGTCAATCATCGCCAGATTCAAAGCGGGCCATGACGGCACAGGCGGTTGAATCGCTCCAGACGTTGACCGATGTGCGGAACATATCGAGCACACGATCGACCGCGAGAATCAAGCCGATCCCCTCGAGCGGTAGCCCAACCGCGCCGAGAACCACAACGAGCATGACCGTCCCGGCGAAAGGTATCCCGGCTGCCCCGATACTCGCGCAAAGTGCGGTGATCGCGACGATCGCCTGCTTACCGATCGTCAGATCCACACCGGGCGTGACCTGTGCGATAAACAATACCGCGACAACTTCGTAAAGCGCGGTCCCGTCCATGTTAATCGTTGCCCCCAACGGAAGAACGAACGAGCTGATGCGGTTATTGATTTTCGCTCGTTTTTCTACGCAGTTAATCGTAAGGGGGAGCGTGCCATTGCTGCTTGCTGTGCTAAACGCAGTCAAAAGCGCTGGCGACATCGACTGAAAAAACGACCACGGAGAACGTCTGGCAAGAACCGCGCATATCAGAGGTAGCGTAATAAAGGCGTGAACCGAAAGGGCGAGTGCAACGGTTAGCATGTACCAACCGAGCGCGACAAATACCCCCAACCCCCGTCCCGCAGAGGCATACAGCATGAATCCCAGCACACCGATTGGTGCGAAACGGATGATGAACATCGTCATCCGCATCATGACTTCGTATGCACTGTTGAAAAACTTACGCAAGAAATCGGCCGTCTCCCCGCCAACGACGACAATGAACGACCCGAACATCAGCGCAAAAAAGATCACGCCGAGAATCGATTTATTCCCCGGGTCTGCGAGGGCTGAGAATGGATTCGACGGGATCAGATTGAAGACCTGATTCCATAACGTATCGAGAAGCCCCGCCCCGCTTTCAACAACTTCAAGGTGGACGACCTCGCGCGATTGCTCAAGAAGCGCGACGTCGGTGCTATTCCCCGGATCAATCAGGTTGAACATCACGATACCCGTGATGATGGCGATCATGCTTGTGCTGATATAGTAGGCCAGCGTGCGCCCGCCAAGACGCCCCAGACCCGACAAATTCCCGGAACTCGTCACGCCCGAAACGAGCGACGTGAGGATCAGCGGTGCGACGATCATCGAAAGAAGACGCAGAAAAACGTCGCCCACGCCCTTACCGTACTTGGCGATCGTGCGGGGGATTTCTTCCGGAATCCTGCCAGCCTCTGCCAGCATGTTCAGCGGCAGACCGACCCCCGCCCCGACGATCATGGCGATGAAAATCTGATGGTGCAGCTTTATCTTCATGTCGAGAGGCTTTCGATACCCCAACCGTTCGACCACGTATCCCGGAGTGTAACACGGTCAGCGAAACGTGTCACATTCGATCGAGATCGTGGTGTGTTCGTTAGGGGGAGCTTCTAGCTGCGAGAGTCAGATATGCCGGGCGGGTTGAGGAAAAACTTGTCCCACCAGATGTCAAAGCGATCGGTGGCCTCGCGGTAAAGATCTTTGATGACGATCACGTTGTAGAGCGAGCCTTGTGGAGCGCGCGTGAGTGTTGGTTTGACCGTAAGCGTTTCGCCGCCGCGAATAATGGTCAGCTCGATGGTCTCGCCCGGTTTGTGCTTTCGAATGCGGGCGCTAAACGCGTTGCGAATTGCTAACCCCTTTCCAATAACAGGGTCGCCATTCATCGCGATGATCGCATCGCCGGTTTTCACTCCCGCTCGAGCCGCGCCGGTATCATCGATCACCTGCGAAACAAAAACGCAGACCCGACCTTCCGGCAACACCGGCGGCGGGAGGGTTGACCGTTGCATTCCGTTCTGAATGCCTAACTGTTTGACGCCTTTCTCTGCCGGGTCGTAGTGACGCATACTGATCCCGAGAAACCCGTGCTTGTCGAGGACGTGGTGGTTGACGTAGGCGCTATGCGCGACTTGCTCGATGCGAAGCTTTGTCTCGAGGTCTTCCGCGGAGTGGTACGCATCGCGGAGCTTGGACATCGCGGCTGCCCCTACCTGAATGAGCGCTTCCTGGGCGTCTTGTCGAACTTTGTACACCGGGTCGGAGAGTTGCAAAATCAATGCGTCCGCCTGGCGGGCGGTTTCCTCATCCATGGACAGTCGGAACTCGTCGTCGGTCACGGGCTTATCGAAGTAATCCGGTCGTTCCGACTGAGTCGCAGCCGCTTGCGGGAGGGCCTGCGCTTGCGCAATAGCCAGCGTCGAAGTCAGCGAAACAGCGACAACGCCAACGAAAATTTGGGCAGCGACAACTGGATACATGCGATGCATCAACGAAAAGCCCCCGGTGCGACGGTCTTCACGAACGGATAGGCCCATATCGGGCTGTATGCCCAGAGCCTACCTACGTTCTCGGCAATGAGCAAACAACGATCGCGTAACATCGGATTCGACCTCGGAAAGGGCCTATAATACAAGTGGTGGACATGCGAAATCTCGACGCTAGAGCACTTAGCAATCAGGTGACGTGGGCAACCCCCCTCGATCCCCCCTTAGTAAGGGGGAGTAAGGGGGGATGGAAGAAAAGGCCCGCTAGAGTTGACTGTTCATTGCTTTAAGGGGCGACGAAACCCGTTTGGTAGACCTAGCCGTGCGACCCAACCGATAAGGAGTCATGGCGCGGATGATATCCGATCGGCCAGCGCGACACACGCTTCGATGCGAAGGAACAACACCATGAAACAACCGACGATGGGCATTGTGGTTGGCGGCGGACCCGCTCCGGGGATCAACGGCGTCATCGGGGCAGCCGCGATCGAGGCGAGCAACAACGGCCTGCGCGTTATCGGGTTTTATGATGGCTTCTCGCACCTCGTCGATGGCGAGTTCAACCCGGACGAGCACACGCGCGAACTTCGCATTAACGAGATGGGCCGGATTCATTTCGCGGGCGGATCGATCCTGCGCACGTCGCGGGCGAGCTTGCTCGACAAGAAGAAGCTGGAAACATCGAACGTGGTACAGGCGGATAGTGAGCGGGCAATGCGCGTCGTCGAACGCCTGGAATCGGTGGGCGTCACGCATCTCCTCACGATCGGCGGAGACGATACCGCCTTGAGCGCCCGCTTTGTCGCGGAACACGCCGGCGGTCGAATACGCGTGGTTCATGTTCCCAAGACCATCGACAACGACCTTCCGCTCCCCGGTGGTATGCCGACGTTTGGATACCGATCTGCGAGACACGTCGGGGCGTCGATCGTTGCGAACCTCATGGAGGACTCGCGCACGACGAACCGGTGGTATGTCATCGTAACAATGGGACGCAACGCAGGATTCCTGGCACTTGGGATCGGCAAGTCCGCGGGCGCGACTGTCACGCTGATCCCGGAAGAATTCCCGGAAGAAACAACCATTCACGACATCGCCGACGTGATCGAAGGATCAATGTTGAAACGCAAGGCCATGGGTCGCGGCGACGGAGTGGCCGTGGTCGCGGAGGGCCTGGCGTACAAACTTGGCGATGTCGGTGAGCTGTCGAAACTACTCGGAAGAGAAGTTCCCACCGACGCCGCCGGTCACCCGCGACTTTCCGAAGTTCCTCTGGCGTATCTTCTGAAGGAGGAGCTAAAGCAGCGATTCGATGCGCGCGGGGACTCCGTAACGATCGTTGGTCACGTCTTGGGTTATGAGCTTCGATGCGCTGCGCCCAAGACATCAGACCTTTCCTATACGCGCGACCTTGGACACGGCGGCGTGCGACTCTTGCTCGACACGTCGCGCGAGTTGCCCAACGGCGTAATGGTCACGCTTCAAGACGACAACCTTGTCCCCATTCCATTCGCGGACATGATCGACCCGAAGACGAACCGCACGCGCATCCGAACAGTCAATCTGCTGAGCTATAGCTACAGCGTCGCGCGGGCTTACATGATCCGGTTGGAGCAGTCGGACTTCGACTCTCCCGCAGCCCTCGCCTCGCTCGCCGCCCAGGCAAAGATGACGCCCGAGCAGTTCCGTAAGCGGTACGAAGGCGTACTCCGCACCACGACCAAAATCAGCGCCGACCACCCTGCGTGCCCGGTCGTTCTCACGTCATAGGGCTTTTCAAGCCGAAAATCGCCGCTCAAGTCCGGCGA
>JAJRUK010000042.1 GCA_024277835.1 Planctomycetota bacterium
CCTGCCGACCCAACCCTACCCTGCGGACCGCTGCCAGATGGCGCGTGTTGCCTGGCCAACTCGCCAGCGGGCGGCGGATGCGTTGTCGTCACGCGCGACGCCTGTGCAAACGAAGGCGGCAACTATCTTGGCGACGGAACGACATGCCTCGCGACCGACCCGGGGGGCCTCCCGTGCGATTCAACCTGCCCCGTTCCCTGTCCATCGGGAGCAGCTTGCACAACCCAGTGCGGATTGATCGTACCAGGAGAGGGCTGCCTTCTGTTCGAGTCGGACCCCGGAGGCCTATACATTCTGGGGAATACCGGTGGATTTGCCGTCGGCGATTATGTCTCGGTCACGGGTTGTCTCGTCCCCGACTGCGTCACGACCTGCATGCAGGGGTCAGGATGCATCTTGAACAACACGATCGAGGTATGTGGAGCGGTTTGTGGTGGAATCACGGGCATCCCCTGCGACGATCCGGCGGAATTCTGCAAATTCCCGATCGGAACGTGCAACTGGAGCGATATGCAAGGAACTTGTACGCCCATCCCATCCGGCGGTTGCCCAGAGATTTACCAGCCCGTCTGCGGTTGTGACGGTGTGACCTACGGAAACGTCTGCGAGTCGGACGCCGCCGGTGTCTCAATCCTTCACGAAGGGGAATGCGAATCGCGATGTGCTGCCACACGCGTTCTCGCGCAGACAGACGTCGCCTACTGTCCCGCGACGACGATGATCGTGCGGATTCTGCTGGAACCGCCGGCCGGAACGAGCGCGATCGCAATCGACGATACTCCGCCAGCGGGGTGGGTCGTCAGCGAGATCAGCGACGGCGGCTCCTTCGACACTGCCAACGGAAAGGTCAAATGGGGACCATTCTTCGCGCCGTTCCCAACCGAAGTCTCATACGTCGTCGTCCCCGGCGACAATGAAGTTGGCGTCCGCTGCTTTGCCGGAACTGTCTCGGTTGACGGCGTCAACCAGGCTGTCTGCGGCGATGAATGTGCGGATCGCGCGTGCTGTACAAAGATGCCAGCAGACCTGCCTCAACCAGCCTGCGACCTTTGCGGGACCGGAGACTGCGGCGACTGCGAAAACGCAACCTGCGGCGATGGTGCCATCGGACTTTGCGAACTGATCGGTTACGCATGTCGCTGGATTCGTGGCTGCAATGATGATCTGGCGGGCATGACCCGCGCCGCGTTTATCTGGCGAAATGGCGAGTGCTATTGCTGGAACGAACCAGACCAGAGCTGGTCCGTGACGGATTGCTCACCGAACGACGCCGGTTGTTGCACAAACTCGACCGTTCCGGGCGGAATGCCGGCGTTCGTGAACGATCCCGGCGGCGCAATCGCCAAGCTGCAACCCGGTCGAAAGGGTCGTTCCGTGAAGATGGAAAATATAACGATCCCGATCGTCGTCAACGCACCCACGACCGCGACCGCGATGGCCCTTGAGTTCTATGTGCCCAAGGGTTGGGATGTGGTTTCCATTAGCGACGGCGGAGGTTTCGATGAAGCGAATCGCAAGATCAAGTGGGGACCGGTGTTCGACAACCTCTCCCGTACGCTGTCGGTGGACCTCCACTGGATCGGCGGTCGTGCAAAAGCCGATTCGCCTCGTCTGTCGGTTCGCCCGTCGAGGCGAACGTTCACCGGGACGGTTTCGTTTGACGGTGTGAATTCGCGCATTCGAATCGAATAGTGGGTGATTGTTCGCCCGTTGAGAACGTGCGAGACCAGCGCACGTTCTCAACGGGCAACGGGTCAAGAAATGCCCCGGCCTGTCAATATGGAAGGAAGAAGCGTGTCCGCAGTTGGTGATCGTCTAAAGAGGAATACGACGCGTCGCTCGCCGATGATACTCGGCGCGATCTTCGTCGCATGCGCCTCTTCGACAGACGCAACTGCGCAAACCGCCACGCGCACGCTTCCCGCGTACTACGCACCCGGCGACACGCTTAGCGTCGTTATCGATCTTGTGTCACCGGCTGGTACGATCGCCGTTGGCGCAGAGGACGCCCCCCCCGCCGGATGGACCGTTTCTAACATCAGCAGCAGCGGCGAGTTCGACGCACAATCGGGCAAGGTCAAGTGGGGACCGTTCTTCGACCCATCGATCCCCGCGTCGGTTTCCTATGACGTGTCACCTCCAACGTCAGCTTCCAGCGCGGGGTGTTTTGTCGGTTCGGTCTTGTTTGATACAACGGAAGTAGCCATCGCCGGCGCAGCATGCGTCGCAGGTCCCGTGCCAGCGGCGTCAACGTGGGGACTCGCGCTGCTAGCGCTCCTCGTCACCATCGGGGGCACGTTGATTCTCAACGACCGGGTCAAAGCGGATCGGCGCGTCCACTAAGTCGCCGATCCAGTTATCGGATGCACCACTTCCCGGCAGACAAGCTTACTTTAGAGGATAGATAAACTTTGCGTCCTGTGCGGGGATATCATAGCCTGCATTGGCGGGCGGGGGCATGCCGAGTTGGCCGGGCTGATACGATCAACAGCGGGCCACGGATAACCACGCGAGATCTTGTCGGGGATGGATTGAAGCGAGACGACTCCCAATAGGTCGCTCACGCCTACGAAGTAGACCGGCGGCAACGCTGCTACGGTTCCGGGTCACAGCATTTGAGAGGTGGGGGTCGCATGTCCATTCGTCTGAAATCACGCCACGGGTTTGTCGTCGCATTAACACTCCTCTTGATTACGGGTTGCGGCGGTTCCACAGGAGGTGGCGGTGGCGGGCTACTCGGGGCGTCCATCTTCGACGACGGAAAAGAGTTTGGCGGAAGCGCTCAATCAGCCGCGAAGTATCGAGACACGCTGACGAGTGATGAAGCGTATCACTTGCTGCGTACTGCCGCCTTTGGTGCAACGCCCGAACAGGTCTCCGCCGCTGTTGGGCGAGGTCTTGAGGCGACCGTGGACGATCTCCTCTCGGTCAAAGCGCTACCATCGACGATGGTCGCGTTGGAGGAATCCTACGAAGAGCACGTCTCCAAACGCTGGATGGTCCGCCTGATCGAAAGTCCCAACCCGCTGCACGAACAGATGACGATGTTCTGGCACGACCGCTTCGCCACGTCCGCGCGCGTGCTCTCCGGTCGCGACCGTGGCCTGGCGCAAAAACACTGGGAAATGCTTGAACGAAACGCGATGGGCAACTATCGAACGTTTCTTCAAGAACTCACGATCGACCCACTCATGCTTTTGTGGCTCAACGGTGGCGATAGTCCCAAGAGCAACCCAAATGAAAACTACGCCCGAGAATTCTGGGAGCTGTTTACGCTCGGTCGCGACGTGCTCTACACCGAAGCCGACATCAAAGAGAGCGCACGCGCTTTTACGGGCATCACGCTGCTTCGCGAAAGCGGCCTGGATGCTCGCCCGATCTTCGACATCATCAATCACGACGAAACGCTGAAGAACGTTTTCCCGAGTCGAGCGGCACCCGCCAATTATGATTATCTCGCCATGATCGACCTTACGCTCGCGCAGGACGA
>JAJRUK010000043.1 GCA_024277835.1 Planctomycetota bacterium
ACGAGGCAGACGTATTGCCCTGTGGAGCTTGCTCTTCAGCACGGTGGTGGTCATTGGCATGTTGTGCTTTACGGTCAACTTTGGCTGGCTTCGAAACTGGGAAGCGACCGCTCACGTGCCGCAGATCATCATCACCTTTTTCAATCCCGGCACCGTCTTCGTTTTCTTGTTCGCATGTTGGTCGGTATTCGTCGTCAAGACGACCAACTCGACGCGCATGGGTGCGATCGCGCTATTCACGTGTTTCCTCGTCGGCTTCGCGATACTCACTTACTTCGCGACCGTCCACCGTGGGCCAAACTGGGACTTCTACTGGTCACAAGCAGATTGGCCAACACACTAACAAACGAAACGCGCCCTCGGCAACAGACGCAATCCGAAGCGCGGAAGGAACCGGTACAGCGACCGAATGCTGCAAGGTGGATCTCCCGGCGCACACGAAGCGCGACAAGAACCGCAGTCTCCAAGCAAAAGCGCAAGGCATCGGACGCGATTCATCAAGTAGCTGACAGCGGCAGAAGTCCGCGGCTGACCACAAGCCAACCGATGCGCCCCCTTTTCCGCGCACGCACCTTTCCAGCGGGACGGTACAGGACGGTACAAAGGTAGTCACCCGCCACACTTCGCCTGTCTCTTGGCAAGGCAAACGCGGCCCCCCCAGGAAAGAGCAAGTACGCCCCCTCCCCGCGCAACCGGTGTCGCGCAAGCTTCGTACGATTCTCCTATTCACCTGGTCGCAATTGCAACGAGGACCAGCACTACGGACACGTGGGCAACGTAAGAGCATATGCCACGAGCTTCAGCGCATCGACGGTAATAACAATGTCGCTCACATTAGGCGCGGAAACATCCGGCGTCGGCGACTCATCGCGTACATAGCATGTGTATTCAGGTGTCGCGGACAGAGCATCCTTCACGCGATCAACCGTGAACACAACATCCGTCACGTTCGTAAGCCCGTCGTCAGTGACGTCACCATGACGCGCCGTCGCGAGGCCCAGCTCCGCTGAAGCGGCGAGACAAAACGCCTCGTTCCCAGCGCAGCTCGCCGCCAGGTGAGAGATCCTGTACATCGAGTCCGGCACGATCGCTGATCCGCTGACGTGGATCACCTCGCCTGCAAAGAGACCAGCCCAGTCAGCGTACTCAGGATCACAACCTACGGTAGCACATCCATAGAACGTCAGGAATGCCGCCGAGTCAAGGCAAGATGTAACCGGGTCACCCACGCCATCGCGCAACAGGTTCACGTAACGAAGTTCGCCCTCTTCCCCCGAGAAATCGGGTGGGTTCAGCGGGAACGGTTCACCAGGAACGTATAGCGAGTCCATCGTAATGCGCAAGGCCGTCATTACTCCCGCGCCGGCGCTTGGTACGATGAACGAAACGAAACGTTGCTTCTTTATCCCACCGGGCTCGGCGAGGACCGGACTTGGCGCAATCGCGCCGTCGCCGACGCCCCAGATCTGAATATCATCCAGGTTCCAACCCGGATAGGTGACGGACGCGTCCGAGGGGCCCATGCCCCAACGAATGAACACGGTCGCTTGTCCGTCAGCAACCGCCGAGATGTTATACGCCTGTGAGGACCACGCGGTTTCGCTAAAGCTACCCGACGCGTGCGCCCAAACCGTCGTCCAAGTCGTTCCATCACTTGAGACATCGATACTGGCCTGATCAAAACTTGACGACTCAACGCCAAGCCAGCGTTGGAACCGCAAACTCGTGCCTGCAATCTGAGAGCAATCGATCGCCGTCGTGGTCAGATACAGCGGTGCCGCGAGAGAATTACCGTAGTCCCCAGCGAGGTTGTATCCATAAACATTCAAACCCGTGCTTCCACTCGTTGGATCGCCGCCGTTCGACCCGCCACCGGTTGGTTGACCGAATGCCCATTGGCCTTCCGTCGTCCAACCCGGATCAACGTCAAGCGGAAAATTGTAGATGAGCTGCGGAGCGGAACACGCCTCACTCGACGGCGCGATTCGAAGTGCCCAGGAGTTGAGCGTACCTGTGTCGCCCGATGCCGAGTCGGCGACGTTAAGCGTCCACGTCCCCATCGCAGGTGTCGCATCAAAATCAGAAAGCGCCCCCGGCCCATCGGGCGGGATACCCTCGTCGTCGTAGGTGAGAACAATGTCGTCGGCAGAGCCACCCGTCTCGCCGTGAAGCGTCACCTGCCCGCCAGTGGGCGACGTGAGCACAACCGTCAGGTCGCCGATAAAAGTGTGCGTAATGTCGATATCGACATCCAAATCCCCGACGCAAAAATCATCTGCGACGATGATCTCGCTCGTAAACCCGGTATTGTCGAGGATCGTAAGCGGCGTGTCCGTCGAGTTAAACACCAATCGCCCAACATCAAGCGTAACCGGTCGCGTCGCGTCACCGCCACCGCCCGCAAGGTTCGTGAAACTAACCGTGGCGGCGTAAGTACCGGCGACAAGCGCATCCGCGTCCACGGAAAAACCAACCGTAACTGTCCCGGTCGTGCCCGTCCCGTTTAGACTGATCGTCACCGGACTGGTTCCGCCATCGAGCGAAACCCACGAATCGCTCGAAGAAACCTGCACATCGAATGGCGTAGGACGATCGCTCGTAACGGTATAAACGATCGAACCAACAAACGGACCGCCCACGGGTCCGCTTGACTCAAGCCCAGTATCCGGTGAGAGCGAGAACAGCGTCTGGTCCACTTCGACGGTGTGCTGGCGCGTGCGCGAACTCCCGTTCGTGATGTCATCGAAGA
Source organism: Planctomycetota bacterium (assembly GCA_024277835.1). Classification (GTDB taxonomy): domain Bacteria; phylum Planctomycetota; class Phycisphaerae; order UBA1845; family UBA1845; genus JAJRUK01. The sequence continues at coordinate 2,750 of JAJRUK010000043.1, forward strand.
CGATATCTTCCACAAACACGCCCGACGTTAAGGCGTTAATTGGTGCGCCAAGCGTCACGACAACATCCACCGTACCGCCGCTCGCAGCCAACGTACCTACCACCGGGCCTGCCCCTCCGTCCAGGAGAATGCCGAACGAGCTTGTCAGCGAAACCGAGTAATCCAACGTCGCCGGTGTGGGGTTCGTCAACGTATATGTAACCGTTGGATTCGTGAACGGTCCACCCGCCACACCGATGTGCTCAACATTGCCAGCAGGAGTCACCGACATTCCGCCGCCGGAAACAAAATCGACGAACATCGCGCCGGTACTCGTAGGATCAAGCCAATCGCTCAACCGAGTCGATGACGTGCCCCCACCGGTCCAGGAGACAGACAAACGACCATACCAGTCCGATGTATCGTTGCCGCACGCGGCAAAACCCCCATTGAGTTGCCCCACGACCCGTTTGTCCTGGTTGAACAAGGGCGACCCGGACGAACCTGGCTCTGTAGTTCCAAGGTCCCAATCGATCACGCGGATATGCGTACCAGCGCCTGGAACGGTGTTTTCTAGATAGCTCGTGGTCGTTGTCGCCTGGTTTTCAAAGCTGATACGCTTCTCATCGGTATTCGGATGGTGGATCGCGACGGCACTCGTACTGTCGCCAGCCGACCGGTCCCATCCGGAGAACCCAACATTCCAAGAAGGATCTGGAGCAGAACTGAGTTGCACGAGCGTAAAGTCCGAGGGGGTGTAGCCGGCGCGAAAGATCGAACCGGTCTGAAACTGTGTCAGCGTCCCGTCACCTGGACCGCCGCTCGCCGGACTCCCCACCGCGCGACAGGTGGAATTCTCATAATTCCAGAAAACAACAAGCGAAGGAGCGTTCGCCGCACCGATTCCGCAGTGATCCGCCGTCATAAAGTAAGGCGTCAGGTCAGACGAGGTGTTGTTCACCATAAACCCAGTGCAAAACGTCGTTCCGCCCGTCGAGTAAACGGCGACCGACTGAATCTGATCGCGCCAAAGGTCGCCCTCAGGGCAAACCACATCGACGTTGCACGCACCGGATTTCTCGGCGGAAATCTCTCCGAAACCACGGTAACCGACGTTGATCGAACCGAGTTCCAGCTCAAGTGCCGGTAGCACCGCCTCCGGAATTGTCAGCTCAACAACGATGTCGTCTGAAATGACCGGTGGCGTCCAGAGTTGTCGATAGGTCTGATTATCAGCATCCGTAAACGGGCGAATCACGTGCTGGTAATCCGCGGAATGGACAATCAAGCGAGCGCCTGGCGGCATGTGATAACGGACAAAACCAAGGTTGATCGAGAGCGCATCAGGCGAAAAAACTCGCAAACGCCACATCAGCGTTTGATCGTCCACGTTCTCCCAGGTGCCATCCGTGTCCGGCGTAATTCGCACAGCGTTCGTGATCGCAAAACGCGGAGGTAGGCCCTGCTCCTCGCGCAGGTCGTCTTCCAACTTCATCGCTTTGCGGTCGACTTTCTTGGCTTTGACACTTTTCACATCTGCCAGAGGTCGACTCGCGACAAGCTGAGACGTTGGTTTGGCGACCGCCTGCCGCACCTCGCGCCGTGCGCCCACGTTCTGACCAAGCACCGCGGAAAACAGAGAACCTACAAAGATCACCACCAGACAGGATGCTAAGCGCTGTTGTTGCACGATCATCGCTCCTTTTAATCCCAGTTTCTTCCCATTATCGGACGACGTCGGTCATCGGCGGTGGGTCCGCTAAACGCACCGCCGATCCTACCAAGAACGGACGCGAAAAAGCAAGAAAAATCCGTGCAGGACTGTCGGATTTCGCGAACCACGACTCACCGCGAAGGCTGCCGCGACCAGATCAGATCGACCGTTCACGAATTGGATGCCCCTCACAGGCAGCAAAGACTGCAATGGAGGAAAAACTCACACCACCGTGAGAATAAGAGACTGCGAATGAACAGGCGACGCGCATGCTTTACGTGAACAATTCAAACGCCCCAGACGGCGGCGCTCCGCCTGAAAAAGCTCCAACAATCTGTTCCCTCCAAGTCCATCGCGGAAGCCCTCGTTTGTTGTCAACCAGCAACCTCTTCTTGATCCCATCGCGCATGATCCGCCGAGCAAGCACCGGATCGCCCCGCAGGCCTCACGCGACAACGGATTACCGGAACCAAGTCACACCCCCCCAGCATCCAACTTGCACGCGCCAGCCCCGTATTCGACGCTTGAACGAACGGTCTAACGACGTCAAACACGAGGACGAAACGCCCATGCCATCGCGAACAAGGAAAAACGAAGTGGCGACGCAACAAAAGCGCCCATCGCGCCCGAAAACCACCACCGGTCGCACAAAATCGCGTCCGCGAGCGTCCAAAGAAGAGTCAGTGTCACGCGCCGCCCATGCGATCACCAGCGACGACGTCAAGGGCTGCACGTCCAGTCTTGAGCTATCCGAACTCATCGAAAGCGCCTTCGCAACATGGAGTAATCCCGACGCGAAGAGCACCGCAGGAAAGCGAAAAACGCCACGCATCAAAGTCAAAACCGCCAAGACCCTCTTCGTTGTCTCATACACCCACGACCACGAAGAGAAACACCTCAACGCACAAGCAGAACTCGCGGATATTTCCGCCGACGGTTTGGGCATCGTAATGCCAAAGGCGATCCCCGTTGGGGCGACGGTGCGATTCGCCCTCGCGGGTGAAAATGGCGAACCAGTGTTCGGATACGGCAGTGTCGCTCGCACGACACGACGCACCCGAAAACACTGGATCGGGCTCACTTTCATGGACTGCGCCGACTCATTGAACATCGCAGAATCGGCCAAAGAGTCGGACCGTCCGGCCTCTGATTCGAATGCTCCTGTCAAGTTCTTTGGACAATTAGGACAACGGGTCGCGATCGCTGCTCGCAGGGTGCTCGGCGGGTTCACAACAGTGCGCACGATCACACGATGCGATCAAGAGAAACGCGCGACGTTTCTAGTAGAGGCGAGACTACTTCGATACCGAGCAACGCTTGATGTCGATGGAAAGCAGGTCGCCTTCGCGTCCTGGCCTTTGGATGGCGGACCTAGAAAGCTGTCCCTCGCCGAACCGCAGCCCACCGTCGTCCAGCTTGAAGGAGACGGGTTCCGTGCAACGGCAACCGTGCAGCCAAGCGCAATCTTATCGTGCGATCTGGAAATAGGCAGCGAAACAAGCGGACAGCGTTTTCTCGTCGCACCGCAACGAGATCCCGCGATGTTCAACATCGAGCTAGGTCCGCCGCGCGGCAACGTCTGACGGCGGACCGCCGAACAACCGCATCACAGCAATACCGAGGCACCTCGCGCGATTTCGAAATAGTCGTCCCGAGTCGCTCTATCTCGCGCCTACGGGCACGATGAAAACGAGAGCACATACGGAACGAGCTTCAGCGCATCCACATGCAGCACAATATCCGTGATATTGACGGGATTGTCGTGCGGCACAGGAGCCACATCCCGAACGTAGCACTGATACTCAAACAGCGCCGTCGGAATCTGCTTCAGAACATCAACACACTCCACCACATCCGTGACATTCACCGCCAGGTCGCCATTCGAGTCACCGAAGCGAACGGTCGCGATTCCGACTTCCGCAGACGCCGCCCCACACGTCTCTTCGACACCCAGACAGCTCGCCGCAAGATGAGCGACTTGATACGTCGAGTCAGGAATGACTTCGTTCCCGCTGACAAACAGAAGCGCCCCACCAAAGAGACCCGACCAGTCAGCGTACTCAGGCTCGCACCCAAGCGTCGCACACGCATAAAACGTCTGAAACGCGGCTGAACTCTGGCACGATGTCACCGGATCACCCTGACCATCGCGAAGGAAATTCAGATACCGATACTCGCCCTCGCTCCCAGAATAATCCGGCGGGTTCACAGGTAACGGCGAACCAGGATGGTAAAGCGATGTAAGCTCAACACGGACAGCCGTGTCTTGCCCCGCACCCGCCGCGGGCAGAATGATCGAGATATAACGCTCCTTGCCTGGCTCAAATGCATCCACGGAAATTGGCAGCGGAGCGGTCACTTCCACGCCCGGGAAACGCGTCGCGTCGTCCAGGTTGACCCAGCCAATGTTCTCGCCCCAGGCGTACCCGCGAAAGCGGTTAGCCGCCGAGTCAAACCGTGCACGATTTGGGTCCGCGGAATTCGCAGCCCAACCAAAGTTGATCCACCCGCCATTTTCGCCCCAGGCCATCCCGTCGAGATCATCGTTGCCCAGGCGATTCACGCCGTAGTCCAGTCCCGTCGTATTGGCATACGGACCGCCGCCGTTTCCGACGTTGATCCACCCGAGATTCTCCGCCCAGATAAACCCATGTAGATGATCCGCATCGACCACAACGCCCTGGTTGCTACCATCTGCATCGCGCCAGTTCATCCAGCCGATGTTCTCGCCCCAGGACCACTTATCGACGGGGTCCATGTTGGACGGACCGACAAGCGAACCAACCGCCACCGTAGCAATCAGCGTCGCCGCCACCATCACGAGCCGTGTCTTGTTCATCGCGTTACCTCCTCAAGTGAGATCGCGTTTCAGTGTCTATTGGCACGATCCAAAGAGGCACGTCCCGCTACAGCACTCGGAGTTCAATGAGCACGACTCGCTGGCTGGCAGGCAGCATTGCTGCGCAACACCGCAGATCTCAGGACCCGGGCACTCATTGTCAGGGTCTTGACCAACCGGAACAGGCGAACACAACCCGAAAGACCCGACCCGATCACAAATCTCGCAGGTTCCGTTGCAGGTGTTGTTGCAGCAAACGCCATCGATACAGAAATTGCTCGAACACTGGCTTCCGTTCGTACACGGATCGCCTTGCGATAGGCTTGTACACGCCCCCGCCTGGCAGGTCCAACCGTTCGGACAAGTGTTCCCGCATCCCCCGCAATTGTTCGTGTCGCTTTGCGTGTTCACGCAAGTGCCAGCACAGCACAGCTCACCGACCCCGCATTCCGAATTCTGAACGCATCCGCCGCAACCCTCATCGATGCTTCCGTCACAGTTGTCATCGACGCCGTTGCTGCAAATCTCGGTTGCACCCGGGTTAACCAGTGGATCCGTGTCGAGGCAATCCGTGCAGTCAGCCACGAAGTTCGGCGGCTGAACGCAAGTGAAGACGTTGCTCTGACCGTTCCCGTACGTGTCGTTATCGAAGTCCTCGCACCATATCTGACCCGCACCGTCATCGACATTGCCGTTACAGTCATTATCCGCCCCATCACAAATTTCGGTCGCCATCGGGTTCGTTTGCGGATTGTTGTCGTCACAATCCGTGCAGTCAGCGACGTAGTTCGGCGGCTGGGTGCATGAGGTTGTGGTGTTAGCAGGATCACCGAACATGTCGCTGTCTGAATCTAAGCACCACAGTTGCTGAACACACGTCATCGAGAAGTTCGCCCAGGGATGCGACGCCTGTGCGATCGTGCTGATATCGCCCGCACCGCCGACTCCGACAATCGGCCCATACGCATTGCCCGCAACGATGCTGTAATCCGTCGTGTTGTTCGCTGCGCTGTTCTTGACGATCAGGTTGTCGGTCCCATCGACGAGGATTCCCATTCCGTTTCCCGAAAGGTGGTTCG
>JAJRUK010000044.1 GCA_024277835.1 Planctomycetota bacterium
GGGAACGCTATCAACTTTCACCCGACCCAATCCATCAAACACGAAAAGCTCACCCACGCGTTCTTTTCGCTCCGTCCCGTCTCGATGGATCACTGTCACATCTTTGCCAGATATGATCGTCCCAGCGAACACACGCCCGATCCCGATTCGCCCAACGTAGTCGCTATAATCCAAGGAAGTAACCAGCATCTGTAGCGGAGCGTCCGGATCAACCTCTGGCGATGGAACGTAATTCAGGATCGTGTCGAACAGGGCGAAAATATCGTCGGGATGCTCGTCCGGAGTCATAGACGCGTAACCCAGGGTAGCCGAGGCGTACACCGTCGGAAACTCGAGGGCATCGTCGTCCGCACCCAACTCGATAAACAGATCCAGCACCTCATCGAGAACCGCGTCAGGTCGCGCATCCGGTCGGTCAATCTTGTTAATGACCACAACCGGGCGAAGACCCGCCTCGAACGCCTTGCGAAGCACAAACCGCGTCTGCGGCATAGGCCCTTCAAACGCGTCCACCAGCAGCAAGCACCCGTCCGCCATCTTCAAGACGCGCTCGACCTCACCGCCAAAGTCCGCGTGACCCGGCGTGTCGATCAAATTGATCTTGGTACCTTTGTATTGAATCGCGATGTTCTTGGACAGGATCGTGATCCCGCGCTCGCGCTCGATATCATTCGAGTCAAGGATTCGCTCGCCGGACACCTGAGACTCACGAAACTGCCCGCACTGGCGAAGCATCTGGTCAACCAATGTCGTCTTTCCGTGGTCAACGTGGGCAATAATGGCAATATTACGGATCGTGTCGTTGTGCAAAATCTGGTACTCTTCGTTGTAAGATGCGTTTGGACCTATAGCGACTTGCTCGAGGCTCGTAGACGCCGGATTCAGGGGACGTATTTGTAGCCGAAAACGCTTTTTTTGCAATGCCCGCCGCCCAAAAACCACAAATCCCAGTGGCGACCGCCCACAACCACATTGACGCCCCTCAGCATCTTCCAGTACAACATTCTCGGCGCAAACAAGCAAAGGAGGCGACTGGAAGATGCTTAGAATCACCGAGAACACGACCGTCCGGGAGTTGCTCACGACCTACCCCGACACCTTCCCCATCTTTCTGAATCGCGGAATGTGCGCCGACTGCGAGAAAGCTCCGCCACCCGTCCCGCTTCACCATTTCGCCGACAAGCACTGCGGCGGCGACATTACAGGCCTCATTCGCGAACTAAACGAGTCCGTCAAGGCTGCTGCCGGTTGACAGCTTCGTACGTTCGCCCTGCTTGCCAGACGAAGCCAACAGATACAATCGGGACAAGTGTTTTGACTCCACCCACGATACAAACGGAGACATCGACATGACGCAACGCCTGCCCCAACATCGCTATCGAGCCGGATTGATGTCCTTCGCGATTATGGGCGTCGTTCTCCTGATCCAAGGTTGCAAGAAGGTGCCGCTTCCTGCGAAGCTCGCCGCCATCCAATCGCACCCGATTCCTTCAACCCCCGAAGCATTGGCAGAAGAACTCGCGATCATGGTCGAAGTCGATCAAGAAGCGCGTTTCGCGACGATGGACACAGCCGGGTATATGTCCCAATTCGTCCTCAACCGAAAGCTGTTTGCCATCGATCACGCCAACACCGAGCGAATGAAACGCATCGTTGACAGGTTCGGCTGGCTTACCATTTCCAAGTTCGGAAAAGAGTCCGCCAACTACGCTTGGTTACTCGTCCAACACGCCGACGCCCAGCCCGACTTTCAACGGCGCTGCCTCGACCTCATGAAGCCCCTTCTCGAACAAAACGAGGCATCCAAAGAGAACTACGCCTACCTGAAAGACCGCGTCCTGCTCGCCGAAGGCAAGAAGCAAATCTACGGAACACAGTTTCACACGGTAGGCGGCGTCTTCCAGCCGCGCCCGCTAATCGACCCCGACAACGTCGATAAGCGTAGAGCGGAAATGGGCATGGTGTCTATCGAAGAGTATAAGACCTGGTTTGAAGACGAATGACAGTTCTGGTCGGGACGAGTCGGCGCCTCTTACGAGCTGCTGAGTTCTCCAATGGCATGCTATCATGCGAATGGTCCTGGCGAGGTCGATATCATGACTCTTGAAATGAAAACCCGATGCGAAAAATGTGGCGACGCTCTTAGCCAAGACGGCAGCGCCTACATCTGCTCATACGAGTGTACCTTCTGCCCGAAATGCGCAGCGGCGATGAAGAGCGTCTGTCCGAACTGCGGCGGCGAGCTGGTCCCTCGCCCATCACGCACGACCTAGCGAAACGGCAAAGTCTAAGCTATAACAACAGAAACACAGGACGATCGACAAGGAGCGCCGAAAGATGATGAAGAATATCGCCCCCCTGTTCATATCAGCCATTTACTTCGCTGCTGCTGCGGCGACCACCCTCGCCGCGCCGGTGGACTATGACTTCAAAGACCCCAAAGGGGTCAACACAATCGTGTTCATGCTCGATTCCAAGCTGGAACCGATCATGGGCGTCGCTGGCGGCATCACGGGCACCGTCACCTTCGACGCCAAGAAACCCAAAGCGACCAAGGGCACAATCTCGCTCGCAACGAAATCAATCCACACGCCCAACGGCGGGATGAAGAACAAAATTCAGGCGAAAGACTGGCTCGACGGCAAGACACACAAGACCATCGACTTCGCCATCAAGCGCGTCGAAGAATTCAAGAAGGTCAAGGGCAATTATGAAATGAAGGTCGTCGCCGACCTCACCTGCAAGGGCATCACGAAGCAAATCAAGACAACCGTCACCGCGACCCACATGCCCGGCAAACTCTCAAGTCGCATGGGGCGTGCGAAAGGCGACCTGCTCGTCCTCCGATCCAACTTCACGATCAACCGCAAGGATTTCAACATCAAACCCGAAATGGGCAACGACGTCGTGTCGGAAAAAATCGAATTGCGAATCTCAATCGTCGGAAGTCACATAAAGAAATGATGATACGCATCCCGCATACCGAAAAACGGATTCCCCGCTTGCTCCTGCTCTTGCTGTGCGCAACAATCTCAGGCTGCACCATGACAGAGAAGACATCGCCCGCAAAGGTGCCCGCTTCTTACGATGGGCCTCTTCCGGACGCGTGGTTTGCCGTCTGGTCACCGCTTGGCGAACCCCCGCTGATCGAGTTCACCTTCCTGCCGCCGCAAGATATCTACGTCGGCGAGATTCATAGGGCGTCAGGCCACCTGCGATTCGGCAAAGGGCTTACGTTCGATCGTGCTCGCGGCAAGTTCTCGGTCTTCGTCCACGCCGTCGAAATGGGCGAATACGACCTGACCATGAACGTACAAAACGCGATCGACATGCTCCGCGGTCGCCGCTTCCCAAAAATTTATTACAACATCCGCTCCATCACGAGCGACGCAACAAGAATCTCATTTGGCAAGAAGACCCCCATCACACTCCACGGTCTCTTCAAGCTCAAGGGAATCACCTTCCCGCTTGACGTAGACGCGATTGTCCAACCAACGCTCAACGAGACAGGCGATCCCATAATGATGCTCACAGGCTCGTTCACAATCAAGAACCTCAAGTCCCGCTTCGACATCAGCGGCCCGGGCGACCCGGATGAAGAAGCAGCCAACACCGTCATCCTGAAATTCCGCTTCCCGCTGGTCCCCGAAGAAACCGCCAAAGCAATCAAAGCCAAAGAACTCAGCGAACGAAAACCCTACAGCGAGACGGAATAAAACGCGAAAACACTCCTTCTTGTGTGGCACCGGTTTGTAACCGGTGCATCTTATGATGCGGCAATCAATCCCCAGAATCTGAAACCGCCGCCGCCTTTTGCACCAGTTCAACGAACTCCGCCCGATACCCGAACACGTCGTCACCCATCCCGCCTTCTGCAATCTCGATCACATCTTCAAACGTAAGATCGCCGCAGCTTTCCGAATGACGAAGCAGCATCCCAAAAGACGCAACCGCCGACGCAAACGCGAAGTCGTCGCTCGAATCCGCAAACGTCCCGCCGCCGTCAACGACCGGCATTTCGATCAGCGTGCTCTCGTCCTCGTCGGGTAGTTTGTACCGCAGCTTCACCGTCATCATCTCGCCGCTTGTGGACGCTTCCGTCGCGTCGCCCGATGCGACAGCCTGGTATTTCAGCGGATCAACCGACGGCAGATCAACATCCTCCCCCACCGGGATAATCTCATAAAACGCCGTTACGGTATGCCCCGCACCGATCTCGCCCGCGTCCTTTTTGTCGTTGTTGAAGTCTTGGGCGGCGAGCATCCGGTTTTCGTATCCGATCAGGCGATAGGCTGCGACCTCCGCCGGGTTGAACTCGACCTGAATCTTCACGTCCTTGGCAATCGTCACGAGCGTCCCGGTCAGTTGATCGACAAGCACCTTGCGAGCTTCGTTTTTCGTATCGATGTAGGCGTAGTTCCCGTTGCCCTTATTCGCGAGCGTCTCGAGCGTCGCGTCTTTGAGATTCCCCATCCCAAACCCAAGCACGCTGAGAAACACGCCGCCGGTTGCCTTCTCTTCGATCAGGCGCGTCAAACCGCCATGCCCCGTCGTGCCGACGTTAAAGTCGCCGTCGGTCGCGAGGATCACCCGATTCACACCGCCCACGATGAAGTTGTCTTCTGCGATCTGGTACGCAAGCTGAATTCCCGCGCCGCCATTGGTCGATCCGCCCGATTGAAGACTGTTCAGCGCCGACCGGATGGAATCTTTATTTCCGCAAGACGTCGAAGGCAGCACAAGCCCCGATGCCCCCGCGTAGACAACCATCGAAACCCAGTCGTCCCCGCTAAGCTCATCCACAAGCATCGAAAGCGATTCTTGCAAAAGCGGCAGCTTGTTCGCGGCGCTCATCGACCCGGAAACATCGATCAAAAAC
>JAJRUK010000045.1 GCA_024277835.1 Planctomycetota bacterium
CTGCTTCGCGTTATACTGTGCTGGCTTTTCGATCGCGTCCTGGTCATGAGCGGTTGTTGCCATGAGCGGTTGTTGCCATGAGCGGTTGTTGCGAGGAGACTATGAATACCCAAACGTCTGTCAGTATTGTTTCACGTCGATCAATCTTGTTGATGGTTGCCTGCTTGATGTTCGGCGGGTTGTCCTGCGTGTCGAATGGCGATGTTGCCTCGGTTCGCCGCTCGGATGGTCAGCGCAATCCTCGCGAGCTTGGGGCGGTCGCGTGGAACCGCGGCTTTGACAGCGCGGCGGCGATGGCACGGACGACCGATAAGCCTCTTCTGGTCCTGTTTCAAGAAGTCCCGGGATGTGGTACGTGTACCGACTATGGCGACCAGGTGCTCAGTCATCCATTCATTATCGACGCCGCCGAAACCCTCTTCGTGCCCGTCGCGATTTATAACAATATTGAGGGCGACGACGAGCGCGTCCTGAACATGTTCAAAGAGAAAGCGTGGAACAACCCCGTCGTGCGAATCATGACGCCCGATAGGAGACCCCTTGCGCCGCGCGTCGCTGATGATCACTCGGTCGGACAACTGGCAGAGGCGATCGTTGCCTCGCTCGTCGCAACCGACCGCTCGGTGCCGGCGTACCTCGCGATGCTTGCCGAGGAAAGTGCTCCATCCAAGCGTCAAACAGAGACCGCCACGCTCGCGATGCACTGCTTTTGGGAAGGCGAGAGCGCGTTGGGGAACGTGCCGGGCATTCTTTCGACGCAGGCGGGATTCGTAGGGAAAGATGAAGTCGTCGAAGTGACGTTCGACCGTGGGCGGATCGATTATGCGTCGGTCATTAAGAAAGCGCAATCGCTGGATTGCGCGAGTCGCGTGTACACGCGCGATGACAGGCAGCAACGCGAAGCTTCGCAACTCGTAAGCACAAACGCGATGCGATCGAACGAGCGCGTCCGCCCTGACAAGCAACCAAAGTACTATCTCGCGCAGACTCCTTACCAGTTCGTTCCAATGACCGACCTACAGGCGATGCGCGTGAATCATGCGATCCACGAGAAAGGCGACGTGGACGCGCTCCTCTCGCCATCGCAAATCAAGCTCCTGGAAACAGTGCGGCGAAATCCAAACGCTGGCTGGGAGAGCGCGATCGGTTCGCCCGATATCGTCGCGTCGTGGAAGAAGGCTAGCGTGATCGCGCGACGTCTAGGCGCGTCACGTTGAATTTCAACACGTTACTCGCCGTGATCGACGGGGACTTTTCGCAATGAACCATCGCGGGCATCTATCGACGGAACAGCGCAACGCAAACTCGACGACGATCGATCGCATGTCGGTCAGCCAGGCGTTTGATCTCGTCAATTCCGAAGACGCGACCATAGCGTCTGCCGTAGCGCGCGCACGCGGAGAAATCTGCGAAGCGATCGCGTTGGTCGTCAATGCCCTTCGCGCGGGCGGGCGGTTGATTTACGTCGGCGCAGGGACAAGCGGGCGACTCGGCATTCTAGACGCGACAGAGTGTCAGCCGACATTTTTGACAAACCCGGAAATGGTACAGGGCGTCATTGCCGGCGGCAGCGAAGCCATCACACGAAGCGTCGAGGGGGCGGAGGATTGTTCAGGCGACGGGGTGGCTGCCATCGGTGAGAACGAGGTAGGCGTAAACGACGTCGTTTTTGGGATTGCGACCGGCGGCACGACGCCTTTTGTTCATGGCGCGATCGCCGAGGCGAAGCGTCGCGGTGCGAAGTCGGTTTTTTTCGCGTGTGTCCCGGTCGATCAGGTCGCGGACAAAGCCGACGTCTCGATTCGCGTCATCACCGGCCCGGAGGTCATCACCGGCAGCACGCGAATGAAGGCTGGTACCGCAACGAAGATGGTCCTCAACATGGTGACGACAATCGCGATGGTGCAACTGGGAAAGGTGTATCAAAATTTGATGGTCGATGTCAACACGACCGTCAACGCAAAGCTCGTCGATCGCGGGACGCGAATGATCGAGGTCGTTACAGGAGTCACGCGCGATGACGCTTGCGAGTTGCTCCAAAACTCCGGCGGTCGCGTCAAAGTTGCCCTTGTGATGCACACGCGGGGTGTGGATCCAGCGGCTGCCCTCAATCTGCTCGCCGAGGCAGAAGGGCGAGTGGGCGACGTGCTTTCCGGGGCGGGTAGCGCGTGATCGACTGGTTTTGGCGGAAGACGGACGGGGGAGTTGGTCGAAAAACTCTATAGAATGAGTAGGTTTATCGAGAACAGAACCAACGCGATGCAACAACAGAGAGGGCAACGATGACAAAACCGCAAGGACGCAAGAGGGGTCACGGATTGATGGCGCTTGGGTTGCGTGTCGCGACGTTGGCTGTTGCGTTGACGGTTTTGCTGTCTGTGACCGGGTGTCAGGGGTTGCGGTGGGGACTCGGGGGCAAGTACGGCGGCCAACCGATCAAAGCCGTCTGGGTTACGCGCTGGGACTACAAGACCCCCGGCGATATCGCTCGTGTCATGCACAATTGCAAGACCGCGGGTTTTAATACGATTCTCTTTCAAGTTCGCGGAAACGGGACTGTTTTCTATCCATCGAAGATTGAACCTTGGGCGGCAGAACTCGGCGGTCGCGACCCCGGGTTCGACCCCCTCGCAGTCGCAATCAAGGAAGCGCACGCTCGGGATATGAAAATCCATGCCTGGGCAAACGTGATCCCAGGATGGCGAGGCGAAAAGCCGCCCAATCATCCGCGACAACTTTACAACGCACATCCCGACTGGTTTTGGCGAGACGCCAACGGCAAACGTCAGCCACTGGGCTGGTATGTCAGCGTGAATCCCGTCTATCCCGAGGTTCGCGCGCACATCGTCTCGGTGATGAAGGAAATCGTCACCCGTTACGACGTGGACGGGCTGCATCTGGACTACGTTCGCTTTCCCAACGAGTGGAACGACTCGTGGCCCGTCGGCGCAACGGTCCCCGATTATCCGCGTGACCCGCGAACGCTGGGGATGTTCAAACGCGTGACCGGACGCGTTCCGCGGCAAGCACCCGCCGCGTGGAACGCGTTTCGGACAGAAGCTGTGACACAGGTCGTACGCGATATCCGAAAGATGATGCTCAAGAGCAAACCCAAGGCCGTCCTGAGCGCCGCTCTCGGCGCGTCACCCGACGAGTCAAGACGGCGACACTTTCAGGATTCGCGTCGATGGGTGAGTGAGGGGCTGCTCGATGCGGTGTATCCCATGAACTACTCGGACAGCATGCCCGTGTACTCGAAAAAGCTTGTGCAGTGGAACGCGATCAAAGGGGACGCGGCGGTCGTCACGGGGATCATGTTCGACAAGAGGCCCGCCGCAACAGTGCGACAGCAACTCGATTATGCCATGGAAACGGGCGGTCACTTCGCAGCGTTCGCGTACAATTCGTTGTTCGAACGCTTCGACGAAAACGGTCAGCCACTGATCGATAAGCAAAGTCCATCACGGGCGTAGCTACGAAAACAGCTCATTCCGTACCTTCGCCGACTCGCGTCGTAAGGGCGGTGCAAGCGATGCGCGCAATCGGAATCGACATCGGCGGGACAGCCACACGCGTTGGCGTTGTTTCCAGCGATGCGAAGATCGTTGCGATCGAGCGTTTTCCAACGCCCGCGGACGTCGGGGGATTGCATGATTCGATCGCGAATGCGGTCGCATCTGTGCTCGCTCAGTCGAGCGTATCCCAAGAGCAGTGTTCGCACATTGGCCTTGCGCTTCCCGGGTTGGTCGATGCTGCGACCGGTCGGATTCGGCGCTGCGTGAATCTTCCTTTCCTCGACGCGCATGATCCCGCTGAACTATTACCAGTCGAGTTCCGCGCGAACGCGAGCGTGATGAGTGATGCCGAAGCTGCAACGTGGGGGGAATATTCCGCATGTGATCCGTCGCCGAGTCGTTTCGCGCATCTTCGTTTGGGAACCGGGGTTGCGTGCGGTGTGATCGTTGACGGCGCAATGGTCAAGTTGACCCGGCCCGCCGATCAACATGCGGATGTTCTTGTGTACGATCAATCGGCGGATGCGAAGCTTTGTAAGTGCGGTCGTCGGGGATGCCTGGAGACGATCGCGTCGCGAGGGGCAATTTTCCAAAACGCGCGGGCCATCGGAATCGGAGATTCACCCGACGAGTTACGACGAGCCATCTCGAACGGAACTCCGAGGGCGATCGAGCTTTTTGACAGCGTTTCGCGCGTCGTTGCCGTCATCGTCGATCAGCTCGCTCGCGAACACGGTGTTGAGGTTGTCGCGATCGGAGGGGGTATTGTAGCAGCCCTACCGGAACTTCTGGACGGCGTGCGACGGTATCTAAGCGATGCGGCGGGGGTTCGTGCGATAGCAGCATTGCATGGGGACGCAGCGGGGGTGGTCGGGGTGGTCGGGGTTGTCGGGGTGGGGAAGCGTTCGTTGCGACGGTCGTAGCCGTTTATTCATCGATTCCATTTCTTGATTTGACTCGGAACGCCACAGGCTCTATACTTGCATTATGACGCAAACGAACAAATATGGACGACGCGGACGACAGCTAAGGTCGGGGTCGAGTGGGGCGGTTGCGAAGACGCTTGATCCGAAGTTCTTTAAGGCGCTTTGCGATCCGAATCGCATTTCGCTTTTGCTGCGATTGGCCGGGTGCGGGCGGGCATGCACGGTCAGTGAACTAAACTCATGCTGTCCGATCGATCTGTCCGTGGTGTCCCGGCATCTGGGTGTATTGCGAGATGCCGGGATCATTGAAAGTGAAAAACGGGGGAAGCAAGTCTATTACACGGTTTGTGCCGTCGAAGTTATTGCGACGCTCCGTTCCATCGCCAACGCGCTGGAGGGGTGTTGTTGTTGTGAGCCAAAATCAAGACAGGAGAAGAAAAAATGAGCAACGAAACAGACATCAGGGAAAACGTATCCAAGGCGTATGCGAAAGCGGTCGAAGCGCCCGTTCCAGAGAGTAGCTGTTGTGGTGGACCTGCGCAGAAGGGGTTCGTCGTAAAACTCGCGGGGTATACGAGCGAAGAGTTGGAGGCGTTGCCCGGCGAAGCTGTTGTGAATGCGTTTGGTTGCGGGAACCCGCTGGCGTTTAGCGATGTCAAAGAGGGCGACGTTGTGCTCGATCTGGGAAGCGGTGCGGGTATTGATCTTCTGATCGCTGCGAAAAAAGTAGGGCCAACCGGTCGGGTGATTGGCGTGGATATGACCGACGCGATGATCGAAAAGGCACGCGAGAACATCTTGGCTGCCGGTGTTTTGAACGTCGAAGTGCGAAAAGGTATTATTGAAGAACTACCAGTTGAAGATGCCTCGGTCGATTGGGTGATCTCGAATTGCGTCATTAATCTTTCGCCGGACAAGGGCAAAGTCTTCGCAGAAATCGCACGCGTTTTGAAACCCGGCGGACGGATGCAGGTATCAGACATTGTTGTTGAGTCCTTGCCCGATTGGGTTCGCGAGAGTGAACCATTCTACAATACGTGCATCTCCGGCGCGATCCCCGAGAAGGCATATTTGCAGGGACTTCGCGATGCGGGTCTGACGGACGTGGAAGTCCTGGAGCGCATCAAGTACGACGCGAGTCAGGTCAAGGGTTTGATCGAGTCGGAGCTACCCGAAAACGCAAAGGCCATTTCGTGTTGCGGAGTGCCCGAAGGCGTCACGGTCGAGCAGACAGCCGAAGTTCTCGCCGGGGACGTGTGGAGTGCAAAGATTCGGGCGACGAAGGTTTAAGGTTGATCCATGACTCGGTATTCGGATTCGCTTTTGTCTGAAATATGGCGCAGCACACGTAGGTGTATTCGATGAATGATCGCCTCTGACCAGATCGCCCAGTACCAGGCTGGCTGCATGTTGTGATGGTACCAGGTCGTCCCACGAAGTTTCGTTTGTGATTGATCCGTTTCTATAAGTCTGAACTCGCCAGCGCGTGAGACAAGGAATCCATGCAGATGGGGCGGGTGTATGTCGCCAGCGAGTGACCATTCTTGCATCGGTGGCGGACTTGCTGATACGTCGAACCGCAACAGGTTGGGGCGTCGCCACTCGGTGATAGGTTCCACGAATGTTCCTGTTGAGAAATTGCAGCGTCGCTCGCTGCCAACACCAACGCCGTCGATTGTTGCGTGCGTTGGGAAGGCGATTCCAGCCTTGAAGAACCACTCGGTCGGTGGGTCCAACGGGGAAAACGCGATGACATTGGGCCATACCGCTTCCGGCGGCGCATCGACAACGATTTCGGTTTGCGCTGCGAAGAGTGCCGGCGATTCGTCCGACAAGTACTCTGAGCCCATCAAGACAGGAACCGCGATCGCGATACCAATGATGATGATGCTCGCTTGACGTTGACTTCGCGTGTGACGCTGAATCTGGTAGCCGATTGCACCGCCGAACGCCGCACACGCAAGGCAAATCGGAGCGGCCATGAGCAGGCAGATCGCGCCTTCAAAAGCGAGCAGAAAGAGGGTTAGACCCACGATCGCAACGGAAGAGACTCCCGCCAAGATACCGCTACGCGCCGATCGAGTTTTCTGGAGTCCGTAAAGAACTGCGGCGATCAGTCCCAGCGAAAACGGGAGACCAACAAACAGCCCCGCGCCATAGATTCCGAGCGCATAGACGTTGAAGGCAACGAGCGCGGTTCCAAACACCGCAGTTAGCCCTACCGCAAGCCCCGCACTCTTAAGAGTCCCTGGCGCCGATAGCTCCTTGTCGGGGGAGTTACAAGGGAGATCGATGTTTTCGTCTCCATCGGCTTTACTGGATGCAAGGGTCGCAACCAAGAAGACGAAAGCGTTTAGGATGGGCGCGAAGAAGAATGCAACCAGCCACAAAGGAAGCCCAGCCGTTCTCAGGCGACGAACAGTCAGCGCAACCCCGAGCCAGATGAACGGCAGTGCTATCAAGATCATCGTCGTCAAGAACACGCGATCACTAGATGTCGCGTGTGTAAACAAACGTCCTTGTACGCCGACCCAATAGTAAGAAAACGACCATGAGCGTTCAAAAGCAGCGTTCGCGATAGCGGAATCCGCTGCATACTTAATTGTCAGCAGGGTTGCGCCTGCGAAAAAGTAGGCGCTCCGTGAGAGTTTGCCTTCAAGTGACCAAGGCTTTCGCAGTTCGTGGAGAAACATGGTAGGTACTATCTCCGGGCTTTTGCTACGGAAGAGGTAGCCGACGTTCGTTCGAATCGACGCGACACATGCGATGTCAGCTCCTCCAGGTGGCTCATTCGTTCTTATCAACTACAATGGACCCGTATGTGAATGTCAAGGTGGCGTTCGCGATAGCGCGGTAGGCTAGTCAAGATTTGTGGGCGATAAGCGATACGACGTTATTGTAGTCGGCGGGGGACATGCCGGGGCGGAGGCTGCCTGGGGGGCGGCGAAGCTGGGTGCTTCTGTTGCGCTTGTGACCATGGACCGCAATGCGATCGCGCGAATGTCCTGTAACCCCGCGATCGGCGGACTCGGCAAGGGGCAGATGGTTCGCGAGATTGACGCGCTTGGGGGGATCATGGGCCTTGCTGCCGACGCCGCCGGGATTCAATTTCGGATGCTCAATCGAAGCAAGGGGGCAGCCGTCTGGGCACCTCGATCGCAAAGCGACAATTCTCTCTACCCCAAAGCTGTGCAAGACCTTCTTGCGACCGAACGGAATATCGAAGTTGTCGAAGGATCGGTCGAACGCATTCTGACGCGCGATGTAGATTCAATGCCGCGCGTACAGGGCGTCGAGTTGGCCGACGGGCGCAGACTCGACGGCGAGGCGGTCATTCTGACAACGGGCACCTTCTTGCGTGCATTGATGCATTGCGGAGAGGCGAAAACCGAAGGCGGTCGCGTTGGCGAGGCATCCGCGACGGGCATGAGCGCAACGCTGAAAGCCCTTGGGTTTGAGTTGGGTCGTCTCAAGACCGGCACGCCCCCGCGGATTCTTCGAGAGTCCGTTGACTACGACGCCTGCGAAATTCAACCTGGCGACGAATTTCCAACGCCGTTTTCCGACATGACCGACGCGATCACGCAGAAGCAGATTCCGTGCTGGATTACGTGGACGAATGCGGATGTGCATGATGTCATCACGGCGAATCTTCAGCGAGCGCCGATGTACTCCGGGCAGATCGAATCGACAGGCCCTCGCTATTGCCCGAGCATCGAGGACAAAGTCGTTCGGTTTGCGGATAAACCTCGCCATCAGATTTTTCTCGAACCAGAAGGGTACGACAGCGATCGGATTTACTGCAACGGAGTCAGCACGTCGCTGCCAAAGGATGTTCAGGACGCCTTTCTTCGTAACGTTGCGGGGTTAGAGCGGGCGAAGATTCTGCAATACGGGTACGCGGTCGAATATGATTTCGTGCCCACCCATCAGACAAAGCGAACTCTCGAAGCCAAGCGAGTTTCGGGGCTATACCTCGCGGGTCAGATCAACGGAACTAGCGGTTATGAAGAGGCCGCTGCCCAGGGACTTGTCGCCGGTGTCAACGCGGTCCTCGCAATGCGCGGCGATGAGCCGTTCGTGCTCGGTCGCGACGAGGCGTACATCGGCGTGATGATTGACGACCTCATCACACGTCCGCCATCGGAACCCTATCGCATGTTCACCTCACGCGCGGAATATCGGTTGAAGCTGCGCGCCGATAATTCGGACCAGCGGTTAACGCCAATCGGTAGGCGTCTCGGTTTGGTCAATGACGCACGTTGGTCGCGGCATCAGCGCAGACTCGACGCGGTCGCGACAATCAACGAACTTGCAGCGCGTGCACGGATCAATGGGGCGACCGTTTCAAATTGGATGCGCAGACCCGAGGTGAACGCGTCGCAGTTGTCAGCCATTCTTGCCCCCGATGGTGAAAAGGTTTTTTGCGTAAGCGATCTTGACCAGACGCTTCGTGACGCGAAGTACAGTGGCTACGTCGCTCGACAGGCGCGTCAGATCGCGCGCTTCCGCAAGCTTGAGTCGATGAAAATTCCCGAAGGCACAAATTTTTCCGGAGTTTCGGGTCTGCGGAATGAGGCCCGCGAAAAGTTGAAAGCCGTTGCACCCGCGACACTAGGCCAAGCGTCGCGCATTAGTGGCGTCAACCCTGCCGACATCACCGCCGTCTGGATACATCTCAATAGCGGTCGGGCCTAAAGTAGTAGCGCAATGATGTGATCCAAACCCACGTGGCGACGTCGCAGATCGACAACCCAGCCCTCGCGTTTCAGTTGCACTTTCCGAGTTGAAATCCTAACCCTTGGCCTGTGAAAACAATTCCGCTGGTCCGAGAATCACAACCGTCCGAAAAAAACCTTACCGAAAGAAGGGAAATTTTCATTGACGCGCGACCTTAGCATATGTACCGTATAGGGGACATGGGGGGTATGGACAAAGTGAGTTGTGTTACACCTTCTAGGATGGAAGGTTTGGAGGGAACGTCATGGCGGATGTTTTGCAAGAAAAACAAGTATTCACGACCGGCGAAGTCGCTCAGATCTGCAAGGTAAGTCAGCAGACGGTGATCCGCTGTTTCGATAGCGGAAAGCTAAACGGCTTTCGTGTTCCGGGCTCCCGTTTTCGACGGATCCCGCGCGATGCGCTGATCACGTTTATGAAGACGAACCAGATCCCGATGGATCAGCTCGAGACGGGCAAGAAGCGTGTCCTCGTCGTCGACGATGACGAAGCGATCATCGAGATGTTTACGGACCTTCTGGAACGCGACGGTCGGTTCGAGGTCAAGTCCGCAAAGACGGGTTACGACGCAGGGATTATTACCGAGCAGTTCCGCCCCGACGTCATGCTACTGGACTTTAAGTTACCGGACATCAACGGCAACGTCGTATGCCGAACGATCCGTGCGAATCCAAACTATAAGCACATGCAGATCATTATCATTAGCGGTGTGGCCGATCCTGATGAGGTGGCCGAGCTGAAAGCCGCGGGCGCGGATGACTTTATCCGAAAGCCCTTCGACATCAACGCCGTCATCAATCGCATCGCAGAGCTTGTCAAGGTCGCATAACCGACCACCGCTTGCGAGTGTAAAGGATGATTGCTTTTTGTTAATCGCCGCATGACTGTCGCAACACAACCCAAACCCGTCAGCGCTTTGGCCGGTCGAGAGCGCGCTGAGCTTATACTCAGCCACATCGATCAGCTTCCGACGCTCCCTATAACCGTCGCCCGGCTTCTATCCGTGACGTCGTCGGAGGAGAGTTCTGCTCGCGACGTTGTAGCAATCATCGAAACGGACGCAGCGCTGACCGCAGGGATTTTGAGGACGGTGAAGCGCGCCGACCTGGGAGCGCGAAGCGACGACATGACGGTCGCCCGGGCTGTTTCCATGCTGGGCTTTCGTGCTGTTCGCAACGCCGTCTTATCGACACAGTTCTTTGGCGTGTTCTCGAATCATGACGGTGACGAGACCGCGCTCGCGGATCGGCGAGAGCTATGGCGTCACAACCTCGGCGTCGCCTGTCTTGCTGAAGCGATCGCGGAGAAAGCGAAAGTCGGATGCGCTCCCGCCGATGCATTCGTATGCGGGCTGCTTCACGATATCGGAAAAATCGCGCTCGACTCGTGTCTTCCAAAAAGCTATCGACGCGTAATAGAGTCCGCCCGATCAACGCGCCGCTGTATCTGCGACGCCGAGACCGAGTTGTTTGGACTGGATCACACGATCGCCGGCAAGCGACTGACGTCCCGATGGGGGTTGTCGCCCGCGATCGTAGAGTGTGCGTGGTTGCATCATCAGGGAAGCGAAATGCTCCCGACCACGCTCGCCGCGCCAGAGCTTGTCAAAATCGTCCATCTCGCCGACGGGTTAGCCCGCGCGAAGGGCGTGGGATACTCCGGTTATACCGGCGAGACGGATACCACCGGTGTCGCCGCAGACCTTGGTCTTTCAACGCAAGACCTTACAGCCATCACGTCTTCACTCACGGCGAGAATGTCGCCGCTTCTCGAGCTGATTGGTCTTGACTCCGAGGACTGCCTCGACCACGCGGACTCCGGTGAACTTGTTGAGCAGCAACTCCGACAGATCAATGCGAAGCTCCTCGAAGAAAACGAAGACCTCACTTTCCGGTTAGCTTTTTTTCATGCCATCGATCGATTCGTGCAAAATCTCGGCGATGGTATGAGGTTGTCGAACGTCTGCGAGGCGGCAGCCCGGGCAGTGGCAGACACGATCGCCCCGGACGGTGCGTTGTGTTGGTTTGTCACTGGGAACTCGACGAATATCTACGTCGCTTCGGCGTGTCGTGGAGCGCCGAATACGCGTGCAACCGTGTTGGAGCCTCTGGATTTCGCCGCTCTCAGTGAGACGTCGCGTCGCCAGCGTGCCAAGGTCGGGCATTATACGACAGCGTTTGAAGTCGAGAACGATCTTTGGCAACAGGTCGTCGGCTCACCGCCACGCGATCAGCTTCAGTCGATTGCGCTCGCGGGCGACACGATCACGGGTGGCCTGCTGATTTCTCTGGGAGATGCGGAAGGACGCGCGGATCGATATTGCGAAGAGGGTTGCAGAGCGCTGGCGTCTTCGATAGCGACGGCCGCAGGGGCTGCGCGCGGTCGAATGTCCGCTGAAGAGACCGCCGAGCAAGTTGTCGAGTTAAACCGCAAGCTACAGTCCGCACAGTCAGAAATGTTACGGATGCGCTCGATGGCGATGATCTCCGAGATGGCAGCGGGCGCAGCGCATGAGTTAAACAATCCGCTCGCAGTGATTTCCGGTCGATCGCAGATGGAGTTCGCCCGCGCGACCGACCCCGATCAAAAGCAAGCCTTCCAGACCATCATCGAACAGACGCGACGCGCTTCGGAAATGGTGATGGACCTGATGCGCTACGCCAAACCAGAAAAACCAACGCCCATCATTCAGCCAGTCGCCGCCATACTCGAAGCCGTCCGAGCACACTGGGATGCCGACGCCTCCGCCATCGGCGATCGACTAAGCGTTGATCTCAAAGACTCCGAGGCAACGGTCTACGCGGACGCCGGGCAACTGGTCGAAATTCTCAATCATCTAGTCGCCAACGCGATCATGGCCGTCGGCGACAACAACGGAAACGTGACGCTCGCCTCCGCGCCAGGTGAATGCGGCGACGCTGTGCAGATCATTGTTCGCGACGATGGCTGTGGCATGACGCCCGACGTTGTCGAGCACGCGATCGACCCGTTTTTCTCGCATCGCCAGGCAGGGCGAGGTCGCGGACTCGGACTTTCTCGCGCGTATCGCCTCGCAGAAATCAACGGGGGGAAATGGCGCATCGACTCATCCCCGAACGCCGGTACCAGTGTTGTCGTCGAGCTTCCCAGCCGTAAGAACGCCGATTCCGATCGCTAGTCGGACTCCGATCGGTGAAGTTCTAGCCGTCTCTTCTTCCTCTCTCGCACGCGCAGATACCGCCCGCCCCTACGCAATTACTTAACCCGCCCAGAAGTTCCGCCGACGCACAGAGCATCGTGTCAGGCGGTGTGGCGTGAATAACATGATGGTTGATTATGGCGGATAGACCTTACAAAATTTTGCTCGTCGAACCCGACCCGGAGCTGGTCGAGCTTTTCGTTTCGAGTCTTTCAACGAGATTCGGCGCGCACATCACATGCGTCGTCGATGCCAAGACATGTCTCGATGTCGAAATGCTCGAACCGCACGATCTGGTGATCACTGAATGGGATCTTGAAGGCCAAAACGGACTCGATCTGGCGAAACAACTCACCTCGCTGTCGCAGCGCCCCGTCATCCTGATGGCAGAGCGACTCAAGAGTGCGCAGGTCGTCGAAGTCCTCCGCGCAGGCGTTCGAGACGTATTCCTAAAACCCTTCGCGATCGACGAGCTACTCGACTCATCCCAACGAGTCCTCTATGGCCACGACGTCCGTCGCAAACATGCGGTCCGTCACCACAAGCTTCGTAAATTAGTGCGTCAGGTCATCGGCGAGCGTCGCGATCTCAACAAACGAATCGAGCTTGTCTGCCGCGATCTTGTCGATGCCCATCGCCGCCTGGTCCACCGCGTCGTCAACATCCACGGCGCACGGTCGAACTAGCGCGCTTGCTCATCTGATCAGAGCCGCGACCGTGAGGGAGCGAAGGTTTCCAGACAGCGCTCCGCTATGTCTTGCTTAAGATCGCCATAGTCGCGCCAATCTTACGTCGCTGAGTACGCACTCCTCGCACCGGTTGCAAACCGGTGCCACACAAAAATGGCGATTTCAGACTCATCCAACATTACGCAAACAGCAGAACAATCGCCACGTTAAAGAGAACCGCCCCCGCAATCGCGATCATGACGTAAGTGGCCGTCGAGTGGTCGTCGGTGTCCGGGATGTGCATCCGGAGCGTGGGCGTTTCCTTACAAGCATCAAGTTCGCTCATCGCCTGATCACGACACCGCGATAGAAGGTGCCCCGCCTCCACCGCGGAAAGACCCATCCGCGCCGCGTACCGAATGATTCGCCTCCGCCGCCCGGGCGAGATCTTCCCGTCTTTAAGTTCACGCACGATCGTCTCACGAAAGATCGCCTTCGTATCGAACGCGGCGGTGGCGTCATTCTCAAAACGCTCAGCCGCCGCACGATAACTCGCCCGCCGCTCAACGCCGTCCCAAGCGCCAGCCTCGCCGCCGGATGAGTCAACCGATGTCCGCATCGCGAAGAATTTGGAATGCTCGTTTGTCTGCTTCATCACGTCTTTCCCCCTTGCGTGACATTATACCGAGATGCCCGTAGGATTTCGAGCAACCCCGGTCGGTGGGAACCTATGGCCCATTTCCCGCACGCACCGGCCAGTATTATCGGGATCAGGTCGTCATGTTACAGAGCGAAATCACCCCATCGGACGCAACCGCCAAGCGCCACCCCGCCCTCAACGACGCCGGCGAGATCGGAGACGACTCGCCCTGCGTCTCTTGCGGGTACAACCTCCGCGGCCTGCGGATGGAAGGACTCTGCCCGGAATGCGGAACGCCGATCCGCAAATCGCTTCCGCCGGACATGCTCCGCTACGCGCCGGAGAAGTGGCTGAGGCTCGTCCAAATTGGGGCCGTAGTTCTCTGGGGGTCGCAGTTAATGTCGATTGAGGATTACGTGATCGGCCTATTCTATATTGCGGAGGGGATCGATCGGCAAGCGACGTCCGTTTGGGAAGCCGCTGGGCTGCTTGGGCTGCATGTGTTGGGCTGCTACTTACTAACAGTTCGCGAAAAGCACTCTTTCGAGACAACGCAAGCCAGGCGCTATCGCTGGATCGCTCGCGCTGGCATGACGGCCTTTGCGTTGAACGCCATTCGTGTGAAGCTGACCGGCGGGTGGATGCAAGACGCAGCTCGCCCGATCAGCTTGATCGTTGAGGCGGGAATGCTCATTGCTGTGGTCGCCGTATTTCTCTACCTTCGTTGCCTGTTGAGGCGCATCCCACGACCGCGTTGGACGCGTTCCATCATGTTCGTCATTGTCGCGCACTGCGTCGAACGCATCGCGTCTTTGTCGATAATAGTGCCCTATCTAGCTATCAAACTCGGTGGAGACTCGGAGCAGAATTTCACGAACGTTGCTCGGCCTCTGTTTCGAGCGTACGAGATCGCTGACTTCATTGCGGAAATCGCGTGGATTCCCTTCGCGCTTGTCTATGTGTGGATACTCGCTCGGTTTATGTTCTACATCGAGCGGATTCTCAAAGACCGAAAGAAGGAGAAGACGCGTGCTTCTCTCGCACAATCCTGAGACGCACGAGCAGACCCCATCTCCCAATCCCACAAGGTGCGATCGCACCGGTTACAAACCGGTACCACACAAGAGGGGGCGGGGATATCGGTAGGGTGCATCTTGATGCACCTTCTTCCCGATCGTGCTAGAGCGGTCGTTAAAACTCATTCGCCGGTTTTGGCACTTCTTCGTCGATGTGTTGTTGCGTTGATTGCTCACCGTCGAACGTGAACAAAATCGGGTCGTCGTCGATGCGGGCGTGCAGGTGAACGGGGCGTTTCCACACTTTGAAAATCTGCTTGAGCGTCTCCACACCGAATTTGATCTCGATGTCCATCCCCGTGTGCGAGTGGGCGAGGTATAGCTCGCCGCGGTTCTTGTAGTTGCCGTCCATGACGTAAATGTAGGGCTGAGCGTGGTTGGTCAGCATGAACAGCATCTGCCGCTTGATCTGATCGAAGTCGCGGTTAACGACGACCATCTTCCCCGTCGCCGGATCCTGGCGATAGTGATACAGCTTCTGTTCCTCGACGAATTCCGGCGTAAGAAACTCATCGAGAAACGTCACGTCATTATACAGCGCCCGCACCTGATAGATTTTCTCGCGACCGGGTGAGCCGCGTCCCACGATGCGCCCTTTCGGAGCTTTGTCCTTGCCCCATTCGCGGCGGGTAGCCATGTCGTCGCAGGCATCGTATTCGGGACCATGTCGACCGGTGTTCCAGCGATGTTCAATATCACGAAGAAGCTCGATCCCGAGTTTGTACGGATTCAGGCGACCGGGCGAGGTCGCCAGTGTCCCCGAGTGATGCTCGCAGTAGTCGATCAACTCGCTCGCTTCCAGAACGTAGTTGGTCATAATCGTAGAGTGCCAATAGCTGGCCCACCCCTCGTTCATGATCTTCGTCTGCCCCTGCGGCGCGTAGTAATACGCCTCCTGACGGATGATCGAAAGAATATCCGCCTCCCAGTCTTCCAGCGGCGCGTTGTGCAGCAGGAAAAGCATCACATCTCGCTGAGGCCTCTCGGGGTAGCGAACGTGAGCGTCGGTAGCCTCTTTTTGCAGCGCTTCGCGATCCTCGCGGAGCTTCTCCGGCGGGTTGATATAGCGATCCATGTAGGGCTTCGCCGGGTATCGCCCGACATCGCCATTTTCGCGTCTGTCCTTGTCAGCCTGTTCTATTTGCGCAGACGATTGAACTTGTGCTTCGCGGCGCATGAACATCGAATGCGGATCGATCAGGTTCTCAAACGAAAGAAACGTATCGACCGCTTCCTCAACCCGTTCCTGCCCGTAGCGATCGACGTATCGCTGAACGCGCGTGCCGTGGTTGGCCATCTCGTCGATCATGCGGCGGTTGGTTCGCGAAAACCAGGTATTATTCTTGAAAAAATCGCAGTGGCCATAGACGTGGGCGATGACCGTCTTGTGATCCACGAACATGTTGTCGTTTAGCAAATATGCATAGCACGGGTCGTTGTTGATGACCATTTCATAAATACGCCCCAACCCGTAGACGTGCTGCTTGCGAAGTTTTTCATACTCCATCCCGAATCGCCAATGGGGATAGCGTTTCGGGAATCCGCCGTAGGCTGCGACCTGCGACATTTGCTCGGATGAGAGCATCTCGAAGATCGTTGGATAAAAATCCAGACCTTCGCGTCGCGCGTGCTCCGCGATGATCTCTGCCTGTTCGGCGATGGCTTTGGGTAGGGGTTGGTTCATCCGTGATTCATCTTCCCGCGGCAAAGAAGGTCTTGATGCTATCGTAGATGTCGTCTTTGGTATTGACGCGACTCGTGATGACAGCCTCTTCGTCATTGAGGTGTTCGTGGACGACGTTGATGAAATTGCCGCTGCCGTAAGCGCTCGCCACTTGACAATAGCCAAACATATTGACCGACGGTAGCAGATGTTCCGTCAGCAAGCTGCAACAGTCGCGACTATCCGATTCGCTGCTATTGTCGCCGTCGGAAAAGTGGAAAAGATAGATGTTCCACTCGGACGGGGCGTAGTTGTTTTCGATGATGTCTTTCGCGAGTCGATACGCGCTGCTAATCCGCGTGCCGCCATCTTCGCGGATGCGGAAAAACGTCTCCCGATCAACCTCGCCCGCGCGCACGTCGTGAACGATATACCTGCTCTCAATCCCCTGGTAATTCTTGCGCAACCATGCGTCGATCCAAAACGCCTCCAGGCGGACAAGCTCTTTTTGCTCGTCGCCCATCGACCCGGACACGTCCATCATGTAAATGATCACGGCGTTGGACTGCGGACTCAGGACGGTCTTCCAGCTGCGAAACATCTTGTCACGACGCTCGAAGATAATCCGCGGCGCGTCCGGGTTATAGAGTCCCGACATAATCTGTCGCCGCAGCGCTCGGCGGAACGTTCGCTTAAAATGTCGAAGCGACTCAGGTCCGGTTTGACGAATCCCGCTGTACTTGTCGCGCTGCGACGTGATGCGGTGTTTGCCCTTGGGTTCGATACGCGGAAGTTGAAGCTCCTCACCAAGAATCTCCGCAAGTTCTTCAAGACTCACGTCGACTTCGAGAATGTGTTGCCCTTCCTGCGTTCCGCCCTGACCCGCGTCACCGCCGTCGACTTTGTCGCCAGGTTGCCCATCGCCTTTGCCGACCCCGCCGTCGCTGTTGTCGCCGTATCGAAAGTGTGGCGTATCGATCCCTTGCACCGGGATGGAAATATACTTTTTCCCCTCGCGCCCGAGTAGCTCGCTCCGCGTAAGGAACTTCCGCAAGTCCTTTCGGATTTTGCCCTTCACGATCTTGCGAAAGCGCTGATGATCTTTGTCGATCTGCAAACCCATGTCGCGTTTCCTGCTCGTTGACCTCTTTCGGAGCAATAAGCCCGCGGTCTTCATCCCGCGGGCTTATCGGAAAAACATTGTTTACAACCCAGGGGCGTTTAAGTTACATCGCTATGCCTGCTGCGAGTCTTCTTTGATATCGCCGCGTGCGAAAATGCTTGCAACGTAGTTCAATACGTCCGTCGCGCTCGTCTCGTTGTACCCGAAGTACTTGATGAGTCGCTGTTTCACGACGTCAATCTTCGCCTGCGTTTCGTCGTCCACCACGCCCGAAACGACGTTCTTAAGTTTGATCGTATCGCGCTGATCTTCAAACAGCTTCAACTCGAGCGCCTTTTGCAGTCGCGCGTTCGTGTGATAGTCGAACTTCTTCCCATCCAGCGAGAGCGCCCCGATGTAGTTCATAATTTCCTGACGGAAGTCGTCTTTGCGACTTTCGGGAATGTCGATCTTCTCTTCGATCGAGCGCATCAATCGCTCGTCCGGCTCCTCGTCTCGACCGGTGTATTTGTTGCGAACCTTTTCGTGCTGTGTGTAGGCTCGCACGTTTTCGATGTAGTTCGAGCAAAGTCGCGAGATCGCGTCCTCGTCGGCGCTGATCGCCCGCTGAACCTCCGACTTGAGCACGTCCTCGTATTCCTCGCGAACCATCGCAAGCAGTTCGCGATACTTCGTCTTGAGTTCTTCGTCGGTGAGCAAGCTATGATGCGTGAGACCCTCTTCGAGTTCGTTCATCACCATAAACGGGTTAATGCATTTTTCCTGAATCGCCTGCTCGTTTACCAGCGAGTTCGAGAGCTTGTCTTGTATGTATCGCGGGCTGATTCCCTGCATGCCTTCGCGTCGCGACTCATCGCGCAGCTCGCGAACGGAGTCTTCCGTAAAATTCGGGATGCTCTTACCGTTGTACAGCTTGAGCTTCTGCATCACAGTAAGCCCGGCCTTCTTGGGTTCCTCAAGACGCGTAAGCACCGCCCACATCGCCGCCATCTCAATCGTATGCGGGGCGATGTGGATACCGCGAATGCGTTCGTTGTTGAAGTCCTTCTTGTAGATTTCGATTTCATCGTCGAGGCGCGTGTTGTATGGCACGTCAATCTTGATCGTACGATCGCGAAACGCCTCCATCAGATCGTTCGACTGAAGCTTCTTGTATTCCGGTTCGTTCGTGTGCCCGAGGATCACTTCGTCGATGTGCGTCTGCGCGAACTTTTTCGGTTTAATCATGTGCTCCTGCGACGCACCAAGCAGGTCATAAAGAAACGCGACGTCGAGCTTGAGCACTTCGATGAATTCAACCAACCCGCGGTTGGCAATGTTCAGCTCGCCGTCAAAGTTAAACGCCCGCGGATCGCTGTCGGTCCCGTACTCAGCGATTTTGCGATAGTTAATGTCGCCGGTAAGCTCCGTGGAGTCTTGGTTCTTTTCGTCTTTGGGTTGAAAGGTGCCGATCCCGATACGGTCCTTCTCGCTGAGAATCAACCGCCGCACGCGAACGTGCTTAATCACCTCACGCCAGTCGCCGTCGTACTTGATCAGCAGATCGTCGTACATCTTGCGGCAGAACGGATCAAGTGGCCCATCCACCACCAGACGCGTTCCATCTGGCGCATCGGCGCTGAGCTTGGCGAGCACATCTTTTCTCGCTTCGATCGGAACGAGCTTGAGAGGCTCTTCGTGCATCGGGCACGGGCAGACGACCTGTTTGCCGTCATCGTCCGTAATATGCCAGGAGAAGGAATACAGCGCACCTTCGTCGAGCTTCGAGTAATACTCCAGCCCCTTCTTCAAGAGGCGTGCGATCGTGCTCTTGGACGAACCGACAGGCCCATGCAGCAGCAAAATACGTCGCTCGGTCCCGTACTGGTGCGCAGCCGACTTCAAAAAGTCCACCAGGTTCATCAGCGGCTTATCAAGCCCAAAGATCGCGTCCGCCCCGTCTTCGATCGGGTCAGAGAAGAAGTTATACCGCGTCATCTCCTCACGAAGCACGGTATACCGCTCGCACCCGAAGTGCATAATCATGTCGTAAATGCGCTGAAAGGCGTTGCGCGCGATGCGCGGTTTCTTCGAGACAAGATCGACGTATTCCTCAAACGATCCTTCCCAGTGCTGCTCGCGAAAGCGCGTCGGGCTTAGGTGTTGGTCAACGGCGCTGAAAATGTCGTTTGCATTTGTCATATCAATCATGCCTCCCCAAAGCGCACGAGACTCGCCCGCGCATGCCATCCTTTACGGTCAGCTCAATACGGTCTAGTTGGGCAAAGACATGTCGAATGCGATCGGCGCTCCGCCAACCCATCGACACGACCTAAAAGACCGTCGTCAATCGGCATCGTCCAAACCGCCTGCAAAGAAACCAAACAATTTTAGGACGTTGCCAATGCCGAGTCAATCAAAACAAACTCTCACGGGTAACACAAGCGTCGCATCGTCCGCGCGAAACTGCGCGCTACCCCGGTACGTTATCGTCCCATCGCGCGCCGCGCCTTTGCAATACTCTCGAACGCGCAAAAGCATCGAAAGGCGAGGCCACAACCTGCGCGGCATGGGCGATGAATGTGTCGATCGGCGTGATCGCTGGCGGAAGAGTGTCCGTGAAAGTGTGTCCAGGGAAGAAGAGCGATCGCAATTATAGGCCGCACAAGGGGTGACCATGTTATAGGGCTTACCCATTCTGCCGAAGCTGCCACGCTTCATCGATCGCAGAGCGAATATTTCGGGTCGCGTTGGCTACGTTTGTTTGTGAAATAACGGACGAACAAACGCAGATACAACAACCGACAGACGAAAGGGCGTCGCCAGAGGTTTTCGCATCCAGTCC
>JAJRUK010000046.1 GCA_024277835.1 Planctomycetota bacterium
GGCACGATATTCGCGTTACGCTTGAGGCGGAGGGGTACACCGTCACAGACGCCGGTTCTGAGGGTGCAGCGTCCGACGCCATCGCCCTATCGCGTCCCGACGCCATCGTTCTGGATGCATCGCTTCCCAATGACGGCGCGATCAAGCTCACACGCATCGTTCGCGAGCAGTCCGGTGAAGAAAACATCCCGGTGATCGTCATTTGTCCTGAGTCTTCGCCGGACGAGCTACGCGACTACGGAATCGCTGGCGCGGACGAGTGCATTGCCTATGCCATGTGTCCAAACGAGGTCGAACGACGTATCCGATACGCGCTGCAACGATCGACAGACCGACAGATGCTCGCGGCGAGTTACGACAACCGCGGCGAGCAAACCAGAATCCTGATGCTGCTCTTCGAGTTCTGCAGAAATCTCGTCGATCGCCGGGACCGGGCGGCGGTGCTCGAGGAAACAGCCGAGACGATCAGCGCGATCACCGGATGCAGGAGGGTCGCGGCGCTCATCCCATGCGATGGGAACAGCTCCGTAAGGGTTGAAGCGGCACCCGGATTTGAACCAGAGTTTACGGGATCGGTTCACCCGGCGTGCTCGGTCCTGGCGGATGTTCTTGCCACCGGGCGGACCGTCGTCCTCAATGACAGACTATCATACTCGTCTGAGCACAACGAGTCGGAAGCCTGGTTTGACGGACAGATTCCACAACTATTCCTCGCCGTCCCCGTGCGGGACTCGATCGGAGCGGTCATCGCGGTGGGAAACCGCGTGACCGGACTTCCGTTTGATCAACGGATACTCGACTCCGTCGATCTGGTCATCGGCGTCGCAGCCACGGCGCTTCACGGGATCGCAACCGCCGAAGCGCGCGACAGCGCTCGCGATGCGATCATGATCGCCTTTGCAAAACTGGCAGAACATCGCGACGACGCAACGTATCGCCATGTCGAGCGCGTGACGACGTACTCCGCAACACTGGCGCTGGCGCTTCGCGAGACGCCCGACTACAAGGATCAGATCACCGACGGATTTCTCTATGACCTGGAGCGAGGTGTCCCACTTCATGATATCGGAAAAGTCGCTGTCCCCGACAACATTCTCTTGAAAAAGGGAAAGCTCACGGCCACGGAAATGGCGATCATGCGAAAACACGCGAACGCTGGCGCGGACACGATCCACAGTGTGCGAATGCAGTCGCCGGACTTTGCGATGCTTGAGATCGCAGAACAAATCGCGCGGGCGCACCACGAATGGCATGACGGAACGGGATACCCCAACGGACTGTCAGGAACAAATATCCCGCTTGTCGCGCGGATTGTTTCTGTGGCAGATGCCTACGACGCGATCACGACGCGTAGGCCTTACAAAGAACCGATCCCGCACGAAAAGGCAATCACCCTGATTCTCGAAGCGTCGGGAACTCAGTTTGACCCGGCGATCGTCGACGCGTTCATACGAAGCAAAGACACATTCGACCGTCTGCGTTCTGAAAATTCTGATGGTAGGGTGGAGAAGAGCGAAGGCGCGATACAAAGCCCTGTTTCAGTCGCCAGCGCTAACGACGCTCCGTGCGCGTAGCGGGCTGTTGAAAAAAGGTCGCACTCTGGTGCCACATAGAAAAACTTCGTTTTTCAACAGGCTGGATAGGTATCCACCGACTACGCACCACCCAGCAAACACTCGCCGGTCATTTCCCTGGGCTTTGTCATTCCAAGCATCGTAAGCGCCGTTGGTCCAATGTCCGCGAGCCTTCCCCCGGCGCGCAGCGAACGCCCTTTGTATCGATCATCGACGACGATGAGTTCGACATCATAAACAGTGTGCGACGTGTGAAGCCCCCCCGTCTTAGGGTCGATCATCTGCTCGCAGTTGCCGTGGTCGGCTGTCACAATCAATCCGCCGCCACGCGCGACCACCGCGTCCACAACTTTCCCAACACATTCGTCAACCGTCTCAACAGCGCGAATCGCCGCGATCAAGTTGCCCGTGTGCCCCACCATGTCACCGTTGGCGTAGTTCAAAACGATCAAATCATCCTGGCCTGTTGCGATCCGATCGAGGACCGCGCGGGTTAATTCGATCGCGGCCATCTCTGGTTTCTGGTCGTACGTCGTCACATCGCGTGGCGACGGAACGATCAACCGATCTTCACCATCGAACGGCTCATCACGATAATCGTTGAAAAAGAACGTGACGTGCGCATACTTTTCCGTTTCTGCGCATCGGAATTGCTTTAAGCCTTGATCCGCGACGAGTTGACCGAGAATGTGCTGCATCTTGGGCGGCTTTTCAAACGCAACGCGCACCGGCAGACCTGTTTCGTAGGCTGTCATCGTGACGAAGTGAAGATCGAGCTTGTCGCCGCGATCAAACCCGTACGTTTCCGCTGATTTGCCAGGCCCTTGGAACGGAAACTCATCGTACATGAACGCTTTGGTCAACTGCCGAGGTCGATCGCCTCGATAATTGAAATAGATCACCGAGTCTCCGCTCTTGATCGTTGCAAGCGGCACACCGTCTCGCAATACGACACTCGGCGGGACGAATTCATCGCCTTTTTGCTCGGGACTCGACGGATTGTCATAGTGGTGTTGGATCGCGTCACTCACGCTCGCGAAACTCTGACCCTGACCGGACGTCAACAGTCGATAAGCAGTCTCGATGCGATCCCATCGATTATCCCGGTCCATCGCATAGAATCGCCCGACGACTGTCGCGATGGGATTGATCCCTAGTTGCTCACATTTCTTCTCTACACGGCGAACGTGATCGATCCCGCTGATCGGCGACGTATCGCGACCGTCGGTAAAAGCGTGAACGAATACGCGCTCGCCCGGGAATCCTAACTTGTTGCTAAGATCGAGAATCGCGTCGAGGTGTTCAGGGTCGCTATGAACCCGTCCATCGCTCACCAAGCCCATGATGTGAACGTTCCCACCGGTCCTGTTCGCATGCTCGAACGCGCCGATTAGTTCCGGGTTTTCAAAAAACGCACCATCGCGGATGCGCGCGGTGATGCGCATGAGTTCCTGCTCAACGATGCGCCCCGCGCCGATGTTCTGATGGCCAACCTCGCTGTTACCTGCCACACCAACCGGCAGGCCGACGTCGTTTCCGCACGTTTTGATCTGCACATGCGGATACGTCGCCATTAGTCGCGTATCGACGGGCGTCTTGGCAAGGTGAACTGCGTTGGCGTGATTCCACTCGGGATGCGGGTTTGCCCCCCATCCGTCGCGAATGATGATAACAATCGGTCGATGCTTGTCGGACATGATGGTTGCCCTTTAGTTTTTCCGCGCACTTACGCACGCGTTTAGTCAATTCTGTTGGCGTACATTGACAGCTCTTCTTCGAAGTCGTGCATCACGGGTGGCATGGTCCACGCTTGCGTGGCCATGCTCTGGGTCGCGCGAACTCATGGCCACGCTCCCCGCGTGGACCATGCCACGCTACCCATCGAACCGACTGCAACAAGGTGCTAGTCAATACTGTCGGCGTACATCGAAAGCTCTTCTTCAAAGTCGTGCATCGTAATCCCCAGCGACTTCTCGGCAATGGTGTGATCGCAGATGCAATCTTCTTGTGACATCTGAACTTGCCCCTTATCGAAACGCAGCATCCCGACGGACGGTACGACAAGCTCCGCGATCGCCATTGGCGGGCCGGTCATCGCGGCCAACAGTTTCGCCACGGGAACAGGCTGAGAAACGATCGGTTTCCAACTTTTCGATCCGGGAATGATCGCGCGGCAGGCGTTGTATAGCTGTTTCCAACTGTACACCCGCGGGCCACCGAGCGGAAAGACCTGCCCGATCGCCTCGTCGTCTCGCAGGGCTGCGACGAAGCACCTCGCAACGTCCTTAACGTACACTGGCTGTAACTTCGCATCGCCCGATCCGAAGTATGGGATCACCGGCGGAATCAGCTTGCACGTAAACCGCTTCATTAGCTGCATGAACTCGCCGTCTGGGCCGTGGATCAAACTCGGGCGGAAGATCGTCCAGTCAAGTCCGCTGTCGCGAACGTACTGTTCCGCCATCCATTTCGTTTGATGATACTTGGAAACGGCCTCTGGTCGTGCGCCGAGTGCGGACATATGAAGAAACCGTTTAATGCCTGCGCTCCTGGCAGCGTTCGCGACGTTGGTTGTACCGCGCACATGAATGCGCTCAAACGTTTTCCCGCGCAAGCGCCGCTCGATAATAATTCCGACGAGGTGAATCACCGCCTGGCTAATATCAGCCGCGTGTTGAAGTGCGTCCTCATCATGCAGACTTCCGATGATCGGTGTAATGCGGTCAGTATCAACGGTCGGATGTTGCCTGTGCAGCTTGCTGGCGTCTCGAACCAGACAGACAGGTTTGTATCCCCGAAGAAGCAGCTCGCGAACAACATTTCGCCCGACAAACCCGGTCGCGCCGGTTACGAGGACGTTGTTGTTGGTCGGTGTGCCATTCATGGAATACTTCGTTTGGTTTGGTCATCGCGATCGCATCCGCGACGACTTCGGCTACCCATCAACATCGTAAACGCGGTCTAACATGGCGTAAACGGGGGTATTTCAAAGAAAACGCCCCTGCGCGAAGATTTTTTTATTTTTCCACCCGCCAGACTCGATCGAGCGGTGTTATAGAGGTGAGGGACACACCGTTTCAATGGCGTCCCCCGGTTGCGAGTCTAACGGCAAAGGAGATGAACTGGTATGCAAATGAGCCTGCCCGGCGATCCTGTCACCAGAAGCAGGAGACGTGCGTATTCGCTTACGGAACTAATCGCGGTGGTAGCCTGTGTCGGGGTGGTGACTGCGATTGTTTTTCCATCGCTCGCTTCGGCGATCCGTCAGTCGCGGCAGGCTCTTTGCACCAAGCGTCTTCATGAGATCGGACAGGCGAGTCTAGTTTACTCTGAACGCGACATTTTCAACGCCGCGATTCCGGTGAACTACCAGCAATTTCAGCAGGATCCGGACAACCCGACATTCATCGGCGCGTACGAATGGGGCGGGAAGAGTGGCGTCGGTCGAATCGATTGGACAGATCGCTTTGGCGGGCATTTCTTGAGCAGCAAGTACGGAACTCAAGCAGGATTCGGCCCGTCAAAAAGACCGCTCAACGAGGTTTTGTATGGCCACAGCTTTCCCGATTACCTCAGCTCGGTTGATGGCCGCCAGGGCATGCTGGCGGATACGCAACTCAATCTCGACAAGTACAAATGCCCGGCGGACGATGGCCCGCCGCTTGGCTCGCGGCGGGGAGACGGTCCACACTGCCGGGATTGGATCATCAACCGAAACCGCTCGTCGTATGACCACTTCGGCAACAGCTATGCGGCCAACGTGTTCATGGTTGGCAGAGGTGGTGAGATGTTCAGCAACTCGCCGTATCTCCGGGCACACAGTCGCGTCCCTAACCCTGCGCGAACCATCTACTACGAAGAGAACCTCGGCCGGTGGGCGTGGGCGGCGCAGCGAGAGATCGACGACTGCATTTGGGTCGGACAGGGGGTCTATCCGGGACCGACAGGCGCGATACGCGGATGGCACGGTAAGGATTGGCGATACAACCGCTCGTTCGGCGATGGGCACGTTGAGATGCAAACCATCTACAACGAAGGCACGAAGTTGAACGGGTTCGCAACCCACTATCGCAACGAAAAGCTTGCCTTCTATCCCAGTCCCGACACTTGCTGCGAATCGACAAACATCGATTGCGACACTGGGACCGGCGGATCGTGCGAGTCGTTCCGCTGCACAATCGTTCGTGGCGATGGTTGGCAAAAAGACACGCTGCCCGCGCCGCCCATATGCACAGGGTTAACGCATCGCCGAGGCGGACGCGCGTCGTACGAAGACTGTATCGTCAACGATTGAAATGGAACCACAAATGAACGACTCTCTTTACTACGGAGTACGCACGTCGCGCGGTTCGATTTCGGCCTTGGTTCTCGCCCTGACCGGGCTGGTTACGCAAGTGGCAATGGCGGGCGCTCCCATGAACGATTCATGCAACTCCGCAGAGCCTTTCGAAATCGGAGCGACCGTCTCCGGCACAACGATAGGGGCGACACGCGATGACGTGCCGATGTGTGACGTCGGCGGAGTCTCACCGGGTGTCTGGTATAGCGTGATCGGCGACGGGAGCCAATTCTCGCTTGACCTCTGCCTCTATTCGGGACAGCCGACAGCCTCCGTCTATTGCAGTGGCTGCGCCGACCTTGGATGCATCGGATCGGAAACTTGGTCAACCGGCGAGTGGTGCCCGGGCGTGCCGCTGAGTTGGTGTACGGAACCCGGTGCTGAGTATCTGATACTGGTACAAGCGTACCATGCAGGCACGTCGAGTGATTTCGACCTTATGATTACGTCTGACTTAGCATCGTGCCCACAAGGTGCGCCGTGCCTCGAACCGCCCCCCCCACCGCGAAACGATGAGTGCGCGGAGGCGTTTTCGATCGAAGGGGAGGGCGAATATGCATACACGCTTGACGGTTCCACATCGACGCCGGGATATGAATTCTGTGGACAACAAGTTGTCGCAATCCAGAAGGATGTCTGGCTCGCATGGACTTCCACGCGGACGGATACCGTCAACTTGAGCATATGCGGTAGCGCCTCCGCGCCGGTCAGCGTTACGACCTATGAGGGTTGTGAATGCGCCGAGGATCTTCCCTACAGCGACTGCCTGATCTTAGACCCGGTTTCTTGCGACCGGAACTACATATGGCCAACTCTCGGGACAAGCTTCTCAGCGACGGAGGGCCAATGCTACCTCCTTCAAGTTGGCGTTGCTCATCGTTTAGGCGGCGGATCGGGCGCGCTTCGGGTCGCATACGGCGAACCCGCCGAGCTGCCCTGCACGGTCAGCAGCAATAGCAACAGGTACGAAAACCCGTGTACGGCCAGGGTTGGCTGGGACGCGATCAGGAGTACACGACCGACCGAAGTCGCCGCGGACGACTTTCGAGTCGTCACCGACGCACCGCTGACCGGACTTTGCTTTTGGGGAACGTACTTCAACGGGACCGTCGGCGGATGCGATCTTCCGATCTTGGATGAGTTCGAGGTGACCTATTACGCTGACGACTGCGGCAAACCTGGGAACGTATTCGCCGGACCATTCGAGCAGCAAGCTGGAACGCTTACCGTAAGCGGACCCGTCATCACCGGCAGACGACTCACGGGCGGCCTGCGAGAATACGAGTACTCCGTCGAGCACAATGCGGTCGACTTCATCGGAGGGACCGATTACTGGGTGTCGGTCACCAACTCAATGGCTGGCGATTGTTCGTGGTATTGGGAGCGGGGCGGTTCGACGCAAGGGCTTGCCTACGTCGATGGGTCGATGGGTGATGGACCGGACGGTTTCTCTCGCGACGAAGCGATCACCGGAGACCTGTCGTACTGCATGGAACTGAACCTGGCCGAACCTGAACGCTACACCTACCACAACCCCGGTTGCAGCGATCCGCCAGAGAACGATGAGTGTTCCAATGCAATACCGATTGATGCGACCGGCGCGCAGTTCATTACCGTCGGAACAATCCCGGACGAATCGGCGTTTCATGTCGATGAAACCGCCGGCGCCGTTTACTGCGATTTTCCACTTGGCGATGAAACCGTGCATAACGACGTCTGGTTCTCATACGAAGCGACATGCACGGGCAACCTTCAGGTTGGAACATGCGACA
>JAJRUK010000047.1 GCA_024277835.1 Planctomycetota bacterium
ACAAGCGTACTTCATTTGCTGGTGCAACGACGGGTCAACAGCTCATCTACGCACTCGACGAGCAGGTTCGCCGCTGGGAGGCGGAGGGTCTTGTCGAAAAGTTTGAATACTGGGAATTTCTCGATCTCATCCGCGACGAGGGCGGGACTTGTCGGGGCGTAGTCGTGCAGGACATGTTCTCGATGGAGATTCGACCCATCGCCGCCGATGCTGTTGTGCTCGCAACGGGCGGGAACGGGTTGATCTTTGGTCGCAGTACGATGTCGATGATTTGTACGGGCGGGGCAGCCGGTCGTGCGTTCAAGGCGGGTGCGAAGTACGCCAACGGCGAGTTCATGCAGGTCCACCCGACGGCGATTCCTGGTACGGACAAGCTTCGGTTAATGAGCGAGAGTGCTCGAGGTGAGGGTGGTCGTGTCTGGGTGCCCAAAGCGCCGCAGGATACGCGCGATCCGCGAACGATCCCCGCGTCGGAGCGATATTATTTTCTTGAAGAACGGTATCCAGCGTATGGCAACCTAGTTCCGCGAGATATTGCCACGCGAGAGATTTTCGACGTCTGCGTGAATCAGGGGCTTAGCGTCGAGCAGGACAAGCTTTGCGTTTATCTCGACGTGACCGAGTTGGATGCTGACACACAAAAAAAACTCGACGGTATTCTTGAGATTTACGAAAAGTTCCAGGGCGTCGACCCGCGCATCATGCCCATGAAGATTTTTCCTGCGATCCATTATACGATGGGCGGTCTGTGGGTTGATTACGAGCGGAACGACAAGACCGGCGGACTGGTTGAGGGGTCGCTGCGAAACCATCATAGCAATCTGCCCGGCGTCTTTGTGATTGGCGAGGCGGACTATCAATACCACGGCGGCAATCGTCTCGGTGCGAACTCGCTGTTAAGCTGCATTTTCTCCGGGTTGTTCGTTGCCCCGACGATTCAGAATTGGTTGAAGGCGAGTGAGACGGCTGCGGAAGATCAACCCGTATCTATGTTTGAGGGGGCAGCCCAGGATCACAAGCAAAAGATGGACGAGTTGATTCGCAATCAGGGCGACGAGAACCCTTACAAGTTGCATCAAGAGCTGGGCGACTGGATGACGCGATGCGTGACGGTCGTCCGAAACAACAAAGACCTCGCGTCTTGTCTTGAGAAAATTGGCGAGTTCGGTGAGCGATACCAGCATGTTTCGCTTTCTGACAAGGGTTCGTGGACCAATCAGAGCTTTAGTTTCGCCCGCGCTCTGGGCGATATGATTAACATTGCCAAGGTCATTACAAAGGGGGCGTTGCAGCGCGACGAATGTCGCGGCGCTCATTATAAACCAGAGTTCCAGATCAAACCGCCCCACGCCGACGCCCCTGACGAGCTACAAAAGCAGGCGACCGCGTGGTGCGAGGCTTTTGGCAAGAAGAACAAGAAGTGGCTAAAATCGACGGTTGCCGAATACACGCCCGACGGTCCAAAGCTCAGCTACGAAGAGGTCGATACCAGCTTGGTCCCCGTCCGTCCGCGAACGTATGGGCTTAAGGGTGCGGAGATTATCGAGAAGACGTGGAAGGATATGACCGCTGGCGACGCTCCGAAGAAAGTTGTCACGGCATAGTAGCCTGTTGAAAGACGAAGTTTTTCAGTGTGGCGCCGGTTTCCAACCGGTGCGCCATATTGGTTTT
Source organism: Planctomycetota bacterium (assembly GCA_024277835.1). Lineage (GTDB taxonomy): Bacteria > Planctomycetota > Phycisphaerae > UBA1845 > UBA1845 > JAJRUK01. The sequence continues at coordinate 1,672 of JAJRUK010000047.1, forward strand.
CGCGAACGGGTAAGCACAAGCGGGGCGGAGTTGGTGGGCAATAGCCCACCCTACAGAGGTCTCTGATGGCAGAACGAACGATCAAAATCAAAGTCCTGAGGCAAGCTGACCCGCACTCCGCCACAAGTTGGGAAACGTTCGGTGTTCCGTATGAGCCGGGTATGAATATGACCACGGTTCTGCAGCGAATCGCGGCTGACCCTGTGACGGCGGAAAAGCAGGCAACCACGCCCGTCGCTTACGACGCGTGCTGTCTGGAAGAAGTTTGCGGTGCATGCACGATGGTCATCAACGATCGCGTTCGTCAAGCTTGCTCTGCGTTGGTCGATGATTTACTGGCTGACTCGCCCGACGGCATCAGTTTGCAGCCCATGACCAAGTTTCCCACCGTTCGCGATCTCGTCGTCAACCGCAAGCCAATGTTCGAGTCGCTCAAGCGAGTTAAAGCGTGGGCACATGTCGATGGGTATTACGATCTCGGACCCGGCCCGCGTGTTTCTCCGCATGTGCAGGAAGAGACGTACCCCCTTTCGCGCTGCATGACGTGCGGGTGCTGCGTCGAGGCGTGTCCTCAGTTCAGCGATCGCTCTACCTTCATAGGCCCGGCTGCGATCTCTCAGGCGATCCTTTTCAATTCTCTTCCCAACGGCGAGATTGACAAGGACGACCGATTGGCGGTCTTATCAGGGGTTGGCGGCATCACCGATTGCGGCAACAGTCAAAACTGCGTTGATGTCTGCCCGAAAGATATCCCCCTCACCGACTCCCTTGCCAAGGCGGGTCGCGATACAACTGTCTACAAGATCAGACGTTGGTTCGGTCGATAACCTCCCTATCATAGGTCAACAAGAAAGAGTTGGACGCCTGTGCGCTGTCCCCTTGGCTCTTGTGTGGCACCGGTTTGTAACCGGTGCAAGCGACTCAGCCCGAGCCTGCAGTCGATAGTCGCGTCACCTTGGCGCTATCCGGATGAACCACAAATGAAAGAAAAACTCCGCCAACAATGGCGACAACTTCGCTGCCTGACAATTCTGATTCCGCTCGCGGTGACTATGTCGGCGGCGACCGCAGGCCCCATCGACCCGAACAATCCTCCCGAAGGGCGCTTCGCCGACGAGTGGCTTGAGATTTACATGGCCGGCGGGAAGGTCGGTTATGCGCATTCGACCATGGCGCGAAATGGCGATCGTATTTCGACCAGCGTCATGTTTCACATCAGACTCGGTCGCGTCGATCAGCCAGTCACCATCGAGACGACGCAATCGACCGTCGAAACTCTCAACGCAAGACCGCTTTCGTTTTCCTCCGAGACGAACATGGCCACCATCAAGTCCGGTCAGCGCGGGACGGTCACCGGCGATCGCGTAACGATCATCAACACGCAGCTTGGCATGGAGCAAAAGAGCGAGTACGCCTTTCCCAAGGGTGCGCTCATGTCGTGGGGGCTTTTTCGCGAAGGACTAATTCGCGGGTCCAAGCCGGGGCTGACGTATACGGTCGACACCTACTCCCCGGACCTCCGCCTCGATGGAGCGGTGCAGGCGGTCACGGTGGTTGGTGATTGGGAAGAGATTTCCTTGCGAGGAAAAAAGATCAAGGGGCAGCGCGTGACAGTGACGTTGCAGTCACCCATCGGCGAGATGGAAATGGTTTCGTGGGTCGGAAAAGACGCCATGCCGCTGAAGTCGAAACTCCCCATCCCCGGCATGGGCGACATGATTCTGCTAGCTGCCAACGAAGAGACCGCCCTTGCTGCGTTCGTTCCGCCTGAGATGTTCATGACGAGCGTCATCAAGGCGAAAAAGCCTATCGATTACAAAAAGGCGAAGCGAATCACGTATCACATTTTCGGTAAGGATGCGCCCGTTTCGTTTGACGATATGCCAGAGACCGACGCTCAAAAGATCATCAAGCGGAGTGACAATGCGATCGACATCACACTTACCCGCGTGCCACACACCCCCGCGTCCGATCGTCGTGGAAAACCGCTGACGACGGATGAGTTGAGGGAGTTTCTCGGCGCGAATTTGATCATGAACGTCGATGACCCAGAGTTAATCAAACTAGCGAAGCGGGCGGCGGATGGCGAGCGCGATCCGTTCGCGCTCGGCGATAAGCTCCGCGTGTTCGTAACCGATTACATTACTGAGAAAAATCTTACGATCGGTTTCGCGACGGCGAGCGAGGTCGCGCGCAACAAAGAGGGCGATTGCAGCGAGCACGGCGTGCTGTTGGCGGCGCTCGGTCGCATCGCGGGTTTGCCGTCGCGCGTGGCAGTCGGTCTTGCCTACGTGCCGATTTTTGGCGGCGGCAAAGACATCTTTGGCTACCATATGTGGACGCAGTTTTATATCGACGGGAGATGGATCGACTTCGACGCCGCCCTCCGAGAGTCCGACTGTAGTCCGATCCGCATTGCATTCGCTACTTCATCGCTCAAAAACGCAGGCTTGGCCGATTTGAGTCTGCCCCTTCTATCCAAGATCGGCGCGATCGATATCGACGTAGTGAAGATCGAAAATTAGCGAGCTTGCGAAACAATCGCCAAGAAGTCTGGAAGAGGCGGCCTTTGGAACCACTGGACGACATCTTCTCACGCGTCACAACAATCACGTTCGACTGTTATGGAACCCTGATCGACTGGGACAAGGGTCTGCGAAAAAGTCTGAGCGATCTATTCGACAACCACTCTGCAGTACAAACCGAGGCGTTTTTTCAAGTGTACGTCGAGACCGAAGCCCAAGTCGAGGCAGAAAAGTTCCGAGACTATCGCGACGTGCTGACCGAAGTCGCCATCCGTTTGGCG
>JAJRUK010000048.1 GCA_024277835.1 Planctomycetota bacterium
GGATCATGGGCAGGCGCTTTGAAGAGCTTGTGAACAAAGGCGACGCGAGCTTCCGCTGGGGTAGTGCCTCTGCGATGTCGTTTTTTAACGACGCCGTACTGGTCAGCGGGAACGCCAGCGGCGAACCGCAAGATTGGAACAAGATGCTCGAGGAACTCATCATGGAAGTGCATCGCGCTCGCGAATTCGGATTCACTGCGCACGAACTTGATCTCGCCAAGAGAGAACTCCTCGCCGATGCAGAGCGCGCTGTGCTGACCGAGCCGACATCGAACGCCCGGTCGTTCATGTTCCAGATCATGTCAGCGAACCACGACAAAGTGCCGGTTCTCTCCGCTCAGCAAGAGTTGGACCTCTACAAGCAGGGACTTCCCAAGGCGGATCTATCCTTGGTGAACGCGGCTTTTTCCGAGCACTTCAAGCCCGGATCATTCGCTTACACCGTCGAGATGGTTGAAAAGGACAGCGTACATGTGCCGTCAAATGATGACGTGCTCGCCGCTGCCCGGGCTGCCTGGGCGCGAAAGGTAACGCCGATCCACGAAGAGGCTGCCCCGACGGATCTACTGGCCTCCATCCCCGCACCGGGCAAGGTCGTTGACGCCAAGACCGACAACGAGTTGGGGATCACGAGCGCATGGTTGAGTAACGGTGTTCGCGTTCACCACCGCTTCATGGACTACAAAGAAGATACGGTCATGGTGACCATCTCATTGGCGGGTGGTGAGATTGAAGAGACCGATAAGAACATGGGCGTCACCGAGGTCGCGTCGCTGGTGCTGCATGAACCTTCGACCAGTCGCCTGACGACGACGAACATCAGTGATATCATGACCGGCAAGAACATCAGCGTCCGCGGTGGCGGATCCCGTGATGTATTCATGATTTCTGTTTCCGGATCGCCAAAGGATCTGGAAACCGGCATGCAACTTGCGAACGCTCTTCTTACGGACGGCAAGATCACTGACGCTGCCTTTAAGAACTGGCGACTTCAATCCCTGCAGCGTATCGAGATGATGCAGACCATGCCAATGTTCAAGGCGTTTGAAGCCTCGGAAGACCTGCTCACCGGCGGCGATCCGCGCTTCGCATTCCCAACAAAGGAAATCGTCGAGCGTCAATCAATCAACCGCTCTCAGAAGTGGTTCGACCGCCTTTGTCGCACTTCGCCCATCGAGGTGTCCGTCGTCGGCGAGATTTCGCGCGATGACGCGATGGCGCTTGTCGCTCAGTACATCGGCTCGCTGCCAAAGCGTAGCCGCACGGCGGATTCGTTGAACAAGCTTCGCCGCGTAGCGCGTCCCACTGGCCCGCTATCCCGCCATGTGGACGTCAAGACCGTGACGCCCAAGGGCATGTCGATGGCTGGTTTTGTCGCTGGCGAAGCACAGAACACGTACGATCTTCGCGCGATGGCGCTTGCATCGAACATCCTGACGAGTCGTGTTGTCAAGCGCATTCGCGAAGAGCTTTCGTGGGTTTATTCGATTCGCGCATCGCACCGACCGACGTTCGCCTATAAAGACGCCGGGCGATTTATCGCGGCAGCGCCGTGTGACCCAGCCAACGCGGAAAAGGTCGCCAAAGAGGTTCATCGCATGTTCGAAGTCTTCGCCAAGGAGGGTCCGACCGAAGAGGAACTCACCAACGCCAAGAAGCAAATCGCCAACAACCTCGACACGCAGATGAAAGAGCCTAGGTATTGGTCCGGCGTCCTGCGAAGTCTTGATTTCCACAAGCGAAACCTCGACGATGAAAAGGGAAAAGTCGCAGCCTACAACCGGTTCACCACGTCGCAGGTCCGCGGAACATTTCGCAAGTACTACACGCCTCAGCGAAAGTTCAGCGTGACCGCAACGCCCGTGAAACCAGAGGCAAGCGATAAAGAAAACAAGAAGGCGAAATCGACGTCGTCTTCATAGCATCGATCGGCCGGTTGGCGAGTCACCTGACTCGCCAACCGGCTTTTTTTCTGCCCGCCCGAAAGAAGCTCGCGCTGCCCGCGAACCGGAAAGAGGGATAGTGAATGATCTCAATGTGGTTGAGTTTGATCTTCTTGGCGGCAATCGGCGAGCCTGCTTCAACCCCCGAACTACTTCCCAAGACGCCGCCCGAATGGCGGTTCGAGCGGATCGACTTCCCACTATCCTTCGCGCCCGAGTTGAAATACGACGGGTTCGAGGAACTCCGCTTTGCCCCAGGCATGTTCGACGCCAAGTCTAAAACATACTTCACCTACATTTTCGCGATGAAGATCACGACCGAGGCGACGTTTGACGCAAAGGTGATCAAGTCGCTGTTGGAGACGTATTTCCGCGGACTCTGCAAGACGGTGGCCAAGGAAACCGATTTCAAGATCGACGGTTCGAAGATTTCCGCGACGGTCCACGAAGACCACTACGAAGCGAAGTCCAGCCGGCACTTCACGGTAACACTCGATAGTTACGACCCGTTCGTAACCGGAAAACCGCTCAAGCTTCGACTTGAGATGATTGTGGTCGAAAAACATAAGGCGGAACATCGCATCTTCGCGGCTGTTTCGCCGAAACCCGAAACGTCTCCCGTCTGGAAGTTACTACGAAAGCTAAAGCGGCGCTTCCAAACGCAGACCGACGAATAGAACCAGCCCGCAAACTCGTGAAGACCTCGGCCACAACAGGTTCCGCCCTCGCGTGCAACTACATCGCTGCGTCACCTCCTAAAAGCCGAAGAACGTCGAAATCGCATGCTTTGCCGCTTGTCGCGCGGGACCAATCCGCCCAAAATAAACCACAGCAGAGCAGAAGTGCGAAACCGATGCGAGGCTCGCTTGTTCCGCGAAGATGTTTGTTGGCTTTTACTCCCCCCTTAGGAGGTGGATCCGTGATTCGTACATTTCTTCATGTCGCTTCGATCGTATTGTTCTTGTCGCCCCTCGCCAGCGCCGACTCACCCGTAAGAAACCACGACATCGAACTCGAAGACTACTTCTCGATCGGTATCGTCAGCAGCATCGCGGTGTCTCCCGACGGTGAGACGATCGCTTACACCGAGATGCGGTGGGAACCGCCCCAGGACAAACGCAACACGGACCTGTGGGTGATCAACGCAGCCACCAAGCAGCCCAACCGACTTACCTTCGACAAAGCGAACGAAGGCAGCATCCAATGGAGCCCGGACGGGAAGTACATCTACTACAAAGCCAACCACAAACGCGCCGGCGAGAAAATGCCCCCCTACGACGGCAAAGGACAAGTCTGGCGGATTTCGCCACAGGGCGGGGAACCAACCGCGGTCACTCGCGTGAAAGACGGCGTCGGTCAATATCAACTGTCCTCAGACGGCAAGTCCCTCTACTACGCAGTAAGCCACGAGGGAAAGGACGACGAGTGGAAGGACATGCGCGAATCGCACTCCACCCTCAAGTATGGCCACGGAATCTCGAAGTTTACGCAGATCTGGAAGCTCGACCTGATCAACTGGCGCGCGGAGAAGCTCATCGACGAACAGCGCGTCATCGTGTCCATGAAAGTATCCCCCGACGAGCGCCGCATCGGAATGATCACAACACCCGACAACGAACTCATCAACAACGAGGGCTGGTCGCGTGTGGATGTTTACGACACGGTGACGAAAGAAATCAGCACTGTTACCGAGGAGAACTGGCGATCCGATCATGCGTCGCCGTATGGATGGATCGATGACATCGCCTGGTCAGCAGACAGCTTAGCCCTGGGGTTCACGCTTTCGTTCGACGGATTTCCGACGCAAATCTTTGTGGCAGAGTGGATGGGCGATTCTCCGCAACTCAACGAGCTGAAACGCCCTGACGTTGTTTCTGTCGTTGGCGGTTCGCTCCGCTGGCGGGGCAAGACGCGCGACCTGTGCTTTCAAGGCGACGATCATGCGCGTACGCGCGTGTACGCGATCACGAATGTTCGCGGCGGAACACAGACCGCGTTCACAACGCTGACGCCGGGCGACGTGACCGTTGATACGTTCCGTTTTTCTCCCGATGGCAGAACGCATGCCGTCGTGACAAGTACGCTGGCCGACCCACCGGACATTTACCTGGTAGCAAACGGCGGCAAGCTCAACCGCCTGACGAAAGTCAACCCGCAGGTCGATACATGGAAGCTGCCGCTGATTTCGCTCGTACAATGGAAAGCGCCGGACGGTTCAACGGTCGAAGGTGTTCTCGAACTACCGCCGGATTACAAGAACGGTGGCGATCCGCTTCCGACGGTCGTCGAGATTCACGGCGGACCGACGTCTGCCAGCAAACTACGAATGCGTTTTTGGATTTACGGTCGCGTTTTACTCGCATCAAAGGGGTACGCTGTTCTTAGTCCGAACTATCGCGGGTCCACCGGATACGGCGACAAATTCATGACTGACCTGGTAGGCCACGAGAACGACGTCGAGGTGAAAGACATTCTTGCAGGCGTCGATTTTCTCGTCGCGCGCGGGGTGGCCGACCCTGACCGTCTTGGCGTGATGGGCTGGAGCAACGGCGGGTTTCTCACGAACTGTTTGATTACGGCAACCGATCGGTTCAAAGCAGCCAGCAGCGGCGCGGGCGTTATCGATCAGGTCATCCAATGGGGCGTCGAAGACACGCCGGGACACGTGATTAACTTCATGAAAGGCGCGCTACCGTGGGGCAACCTGGACGAATACCGTGCGGGTTCGCCCCTGTACAATCTGCACAAAGTCATAACGCCGACGCTCATTCACGTCGGCGAACACGACGCTCGCGTGCAGGTCGCTCATTCGCAAACGCTGTACCGCGGACTCAAGCATTACCTCGACATCCCAACCGAACTCGTCATCTACCCCGGCGAAGGGCACGGACTCACGACCTACAAGCACCGTAAGGCGAAGATGGAATGGGACATCGCATGGTTCGATCGATATATCCTTGAGACGCCCGACGAAGATGCGGAAAAAACCGATAACGATAAACCGTCGTCGTAGAAACGTCCAAACGTCAAAAAGTCCAAACTTCCAAACAGGAAGTCAGAGGGGTGACGTCATGAAATACTCCGTGAAGAAAGCCGTTGAAGTTCTTTCGAATACGCCCAATGTGCTTGCGACGATGCTGCGCGGCGTAAGCGACGAGTGGTCCCTCAGCAACTATGGCGAGGATACATGGAGCGCTTTTGACATCGTGGGCCATCTGATTCATGGCGAGCGTGCGGACTGGATTCCGCGGATGCGAATCATTCTCGAACATGGCGAGTCGCGCCCGTTTGATCCGTTCGATCGATACGCGCAGGTTAAGGAGAGCAAAGGAAAAACGATCGCGAACCTGCTCGCCGAGTTCGCACGACTTCGCGCAGAAAACATCGAAACGCTCCTCGCGATGAAGCTGACAGATGAGCAACTCGAGAAGCGCGGGACGCATCCCTCACTCGGGCAGGTCACGCTTCAAGAATTACTCTCCGCATGGGTCGTTCACGATCTCAACCACGTCGCACAGATCGCCAAAGCCATGGCGTTTCAATACGAGAACCAGGTCGGACCGTGGCAGGCGTACTTGTCGATATTGAGACCGCCGAATCCACTGTAACGCCTCGGATCGCGACA